>NZ_JBFTRG010000017.1:0-119824 GCF_056399425.1 Variovorax sp. 01N429
TGGCCTAAGGTATGCCCGGCCCCGCGATCCGACGCAGTCCTTCCCGGACGGCGCCCAGCACGCTCGGGTGACTGATTCCTTCGAGAGGATCGGTGCGGACGTACTGGTCTCTGCACCACGCTGGCCAATTCATGTAGTCGTCATCCAGAGCGAGCCAGTCCCGAGGTTGGCGCCGAAGCACGTCCGCCCAAACCTGCAACCCGCGGGGCAGAGACTGRAAGTCGATCGAATCCATGGCGCTGTGAAATGTTGCGCCCACAACCCGCTCCCGCAATCCAATGGGAAGCCTGCGCGCGGTTCGCAAACAGCCATATCGCAAGACCCAGGAGGTACTCAGGAYGATGCGAACGTCGGGATAAGGCATCAGCAGCGATTCAAGCAATCCGACATGCTGGAAAAGCCGGTAGCTCGCCGGCGTCTTSAGGTAGGGTCCTCGCTTTGGGCTCCACAGCACTTCTTCGTTGTGCAGTACACCGTCAAAGTCAAGGTACACAACCGGCCCGCACCTTTCCGTTGTGTCTTGGGCACTGGCTGTCGTGATCATCGACCCCATACTGTCTTCTGTCTTCAGTACGGGCGCTCCTGGGCCCAGCGGCGCCACCGCAAAGTGGCATCCGTACAGAGTYCCCCGAGACAYGGTCTCAAACTTCTCAAGGCACGCMATTTCGCAGATGCGAGGTCTGGAGGCTTGCCACGCGCTATCGGCATGCACCCCAGCATAGATGCGCGCCGMTCRAAAAAACGCAGTGAAAGCACGCTACCTGATGCATGGCATGCGAGCAACSAGTGCCCCGAAGGAGAAACATCACYTGAAAGCCCGGGTGTGCCCGAACGGCGCGCTCAGCTTCGTTCGAGTACCGCGAGGAGCTCACCGCAGGTGCCCCGCCCGGCYTTCGTCGATGCGATGCTCCTGTTGACACGCAGTTCGTGAATTCTGAAGTCCTTGTAGAGAGCCCGGGTGACGGGGGTGTCGTGGTTCGAGATGAAGACGCGCGCACCTCGAGCCGCCGCGGCCCTGGCGCTGTCGACAAGGCGGAGGTGATCCGCGTCAYCGAATCCGTCGCTCGTATACGCCGCAAACGAGGCACCGCGGGCTGACCGGTGATAGGGCGGGTCGCAGTAGACGATGTCCCCCGCCACAGCGAGGTCGATTGCAGCTTGAAAATCCCCCGCTTGGACCRCCGCGCGCTGCAAACGGTTGGCGGCCTGCAGCGCGGCATCCATCGGGAAAACAGGTAGYTGGGCTGGCTTGCCGTAGGGGACGTTGAATGCGCCGGCCCGGTTCACTCGGTACAACCCGTTGAATCCAAAACGGTTCAGATACGGCAGCAAGGTTGCGCGGAAATGCGGGTCCGACGAAGCGTTGAACGTTTCGCGCAAAGYCAGATAGCTACTCTGGTTGTGGTTGGYCTCGCAAAAGTACGCGGCAGCGTCCCGCACATAGTCGCAGGGGCTCCGCTTCAGCGCCGTCCAAACCGCGACGAGGTCGGCATTGGCGTCATTGAGGATGTACGCAGGGTRGTCGGACGCCAGAAAGACAGAGCCCGCACCGACGAACGGCTCGATGAGACGCGCGCCCGCCGGAAGAAGGGGAAGGAGAGACTTGAGCAATCGCTGCTTGCCGCCGGCCCACTTGAGGAACGGACGGGTACTGGTGGTTGGATGCTTGTGCATCCGCCGTCTAGCGGATGCTGTTTATCCTCGCTCGTTTGAGCTGGCGGCTCGCGCGATGGGAGCAGGGTCAACCTCGGCTGATGCGGAAGCTCCCTCCAGTCGAGGCTTCCTGGTTCCGGAAAAGAAAGCGCCTGCGAACAAGTCATTCTTTCAGGGCAGAGAAGTGCCGAAGCTGCAGCACGCTGCTTCGGTCATGTCATTAGCGAGAGAGAACGACGTTGCGGAACTTAAAGTGCAGCTGCAATAGACACTGCATCCGTCCTCGCTTAAAGTCGTGTGGGAACGGAAATGTTGGGCCAACGCACACCTGCCTTTGCGCCAAGACCTCATTGCGCTCTGCTTTAACCGAAAGAACTTTGCGCAAAACGCTCGCAGAGAAAATTGCTCGGTGCGCCGCCCCGTATCGAAACTGTTTCCAGCTCTTTCCGACGTCCACCAATCCTCTCGCGCACCGAGGTCACTCCTGCCGCGCATCACGGAGAGGAGTAGTGCGATGCCAAGTCATGATAGCTGTGGCCTATGCTGACCCAATGAAGAAAAATTGGGACCCAAGGTCAACGCTTTCACCAAATCTATGCAACCTCTTTCTAGCGGGCAGTGGCTCCCCTCCAGCCATTGAGCGCGCTTCTCGCGTGAAATCGGTGGCGCGGGCGCATGAGCAACGAGCTTTGAAGGCTGGGTGCGATGAACTCCAAACGCTGCGGTGCACGCCTTGCGGTGGGCCTGCGGTTGTTCTTGCGGGTGGTTCGATCAGCGTTCGCTAGACCCGATGCAGAGGGTATCTCTGCGTTCTACGGGTCACCACATGCAAAGAAAAAGGTCAATTGCTGGAAAAGGACAGAGCGCTGCGCGCGGACCAGACATGCAACTCGATAAAGGACGAGCAAAACATGGAGCTGTCCTACTTGTCGAGGCTTTGGAGAATGAAGCCATTCGGAGGCACCATGCTGCGGGGGACGTTGCATTCGCGCTTGGCGTACATCCATCTCACTGGTATCGGCTTCGCGCAGCACCACATCTACTGTCAAAATGCGGACGCCACACTCATAGGAGCATTGCGGCGTACGTCAACTGGCCCCTTGGCCGCGTGCTATTGGCCAGCGGAGTCATTGACCAAGTCGATTTCGAGGTCATCCAGTTTGGGGGAGAGAAGATAGTGTCTGACACCATCGGACAACTTGAGAAGAGTGCCTACGGAGCGGGACTAGTCACGTCGCTATTCCAGGCGCCACGGGACCATCAGGTTCTGATGGCAGAACTTTTCACTGCGCTGCGCGCAGAGAGGGCTCGAGCGCAGAGGCGCTAGTTGTTCACGCCATCGACACCGATTCACAGGCCAGCCTTCGGCTGGCCTTCTTCTTACCTCGCGAGGGACCGCAAACGACTGCGTTGCGGCAACGTTGGCCCCTTATGTCGAGCAAAGAGGATCCCGCACGCGAGCGGTTTCGGAAGTTGTGGACCGATTAACTGATTGACCAGCGATGCTTCCTGAACTCCTGCCGGAGAAAATCCGCGCCGGCTTCGAGGAGCAGGCGCAGGAACAACGCCATCGCCCGTTCAGTGCTCCAAGCGCTGCCGTGCGTATGCGGGGCCGCAAAACCTCGCCGACGACGAACGGTACGTTGTCGACGAATGCCTTCCAGTGGCCCACGGTAGGCCAACTTCTCAAGCATGGATGAACTTAAATTGACTTCGTCGAAGAGACGGTCAAGAGGTGTCTAACGTATTTAGGAAAGGTCAATCTGTTTAAATTGTTTAGATGAGAGATGGCTTTAAGTTAGCTTGCCCTCTTCGATTTAAATTGACATGGATTGCCGGCAGAGCGTTGCATTTTAACTTCGACAGCGATTGAGACTGATCCGGTTTAAAGATGAGTCATATCGAATTTAAAATCCGTGGCGTAAAGCGATTTATCTCAAGAGGCGGGAAGATATCGCTTGGTGGAGTAGATCGAGCGGACGTATACCGAGAGACGACTCACCCTGCGAAGTTCAAGATCGCGCTCCTCTTGAAGGAGTGTCGATATGAGCACATTCGTCCAGATTACAGGTTCGACGGCGCGAGGTCTGGAAGCGGAGCTCTTGTTTGACGGTGAAATTCGATCTACTGGATCAGGGTTGGTTGGTCGTGAACTTCTTGTGGACCTGACGTCTGCGGGGACGATTTCTCAACTGCTGCACTATCCGCGTTCGATTGAGCCGACACTGACCTTGTTCGTTCGACTAATTTGCGCCGCACCGCCCAGAGCATTCCTTGCGGACCCTTTTGCTGAGGGGATGGTGCTCACGTTGAATCTTCGCCCGAAGCAAAATCTCCTCCTGGCAACTGACGTTCTTCATCTCGCGCGATGTAGGGATGGAATGTCGATCCATCTGCTGTCGCCAGTTTGTATTGCGGCGGGGCATCGCATTCCAACAAACCACCCCCTTACCATAGCGGCCGCCATTTATCGCGCTCTAAGAAACGCTTTGGGATGGCGGCGGCTCATCCCTTTGATGCCTCCTCCCCTCACGCGCGTTCCTATCCGCAGAAGCACCCAATCTGGGGCTTACGTGCAGTTGAATGACGTTCCACCGATACCTCGGCGCCGCTTTCAGAAGGCGTTTGGAATTGGACCAGCCGCTGAACAAGCGGATGCCGTCCTATGGTCCGCATTTCTCGAGTCGTTGCGCCCAAATCTTCCCGACTAGTGCCCGGGAATAATATTGAAAGCACATGTAATTGAGTTTGCGTGTCCTGAAATCCAGGAATAGGCTTTATCGCTCATTTGCGCGTCGCGCGTTTGCAATGCAACCGGACGCACGCTTCATGCTTTAACCCTCAGCCATGGAGGTATCAGCCACTCAGAAAGCACCAAAAGCAAACGCCGATCCTTCTTTCGAAAAACCGGCGCGCCCGACGTCCTTTGGAGAAAGTCTCAGGTTGCTCACCCTAGAGACAGTATCTCCCAAAGGCTCAATGGCGTCAAGGGACGTTTTTTGTCCATTTGTTCAGGAGATCAGCCATGTCAGATCCGCTTGAATCATCGTCGCCAAAGCAAGCGACGATTCAACTGCTGCGCGCGATGCGACATTTACGGCCCGTCGCTTCACAGTCCCACCCCCGCAACGATTTTCGAATTAAAAGATTAGCCACCACGGTTGACTCTCGACATTATGTCGACGAGCAGGTATTGATTCCCGTGAAATCAGGCCCACGAGGCGTAGTTTTGCTTCTTCCACTGGCGCGAGTCAAAGCGAACGAAGACCAGCTTTGCGCTAATTCTCGTCTTTTGTTGAAGAAAATCTACACGGCATTGGAGATCGCTTCAATTATTAAAGTAGTTGAAGCGGAGCAGGGACGGTTTTCGCAGCCAAATTCTGATTTTTCGGCGCAGGAGCGAAAGCTGATTCCGCTCGCGCTTTGGAAGTGGCGCAATCGCTCTGGAAAGAATTTGGATCAATGGCTGGCGGGTGCATCGTGGCCCGCAAAAAACGAAGCATGGCGATTCGGCGCAACGCGACGGCGCACTTCTCTCAGCCGTTGAATTAAGGCATCGCTAAGCGGCGTCTCAAGACAGCCCGAAGGACGCGCACTCGGGCCGCGGGCGAAAAGCCAGGCGGCAAAGCTGACCTCGACGCGCCTTTACCTGTTTAGGTGAACCAAGCGGTTTGCGTAAATTTCCACCCGATGGAATGGCCTGCGCCCCCTAAGCGCACGGAGTTGCTTTGCCATAAAGGCGGGTAAGTCCTGAACATGTGCTGGCGCCCGGTCGCTCCAAGCAGGGGAAGCCTTGTATCGACTCTAGCTCTAATTTTTTGAGGCAAATCATGAAAGAAGCATTGAAAGAGGCTCGCAAGTCGTCCTGGATGACCACCGGTGTCTTGCGATTGATCGGCAATGAGACTGGCAGCTTCCAAAGCGTCACTGAAAGACGGTCCTTGGAGGTGATTCGAATGGCTGCGGACGTGCATACGCTGATTTCGAACCCGAAACCTATTACATGGGTTGATTCGACTGGAGAGCGGCACAGCTATACAGCGGACGCCAAAGCACTGATGAACAGTGGTCTGCCGGTTCTCGTTGAAATCAAGCCCGCCGGCAAATTCATGGATAGCCGTTTGCGGCGGAGGTACGAAGAAATCGGCGCGGATTTGGGCATGACTGAGCGTTCGCGTTTCTGCCTAGTGGAATGGGATCCGTGGTCAACTTTCGCGCGCAACATAGCTAAATTGCTGCGCTATTGGTGCGTGGATTCCGGAGACGTCGCGAAGGAGGCATTTGCTCGCATTGGACGGACGACCGCGGAGCTGGGGCAGCTTTTTGATCTCGTCGACGCGACGCAACGCAAGCACATCTACGCAGCCCTGGTCCACCAAGAGTTGGTCACCGACCTGCGCAAAACAGCGCTGACCAAGAGGTCCCGCGTTTGGATTCCCAGTGCTGAACGCCCACCTATGCGGCTTGACGACCTGGTGACCACATGGTGGGCGTGATCGTTGCCCTGGACGACGGCATCTACCACGTCGCCCTGGCCGTTGGGCCGCTACTCCGATTGCGACGACTTACCGACGGTCGGATTCGGTGCCTCTCCTGCCACGCGCTACGCCTGCTGCTCGCCGGCCATCAAGCCCTTGTGCTGGCCCCTCGGCCAGGACGCTTCTCGGAAATGACCGCGCAAGCGCTCAACGCCTTGCACGCCCGACTTCCACTTGTTAAAGGAGAGGAATCATGTTTCATCAGCATGTCCAGGGAGCCATGATCGTCTGGAAAGGTCAGCGGCTCATCTTCCACTCGGCCCCCGTGGGCCTGGTTCAATACGACGACGTTGCTACGGGTGAGATTCACAAGTGGACTCCCGAGCACTTCAAGCAACTGGTCGATGACAAAGAGATCTTGCCGATGGCCACGACGGCGAGCGCCGCCCAGATCGTTCCGATTGAGTCGGGGAAGCGAAGCTTCAAAAGCATGTTGGTCGGGCTGACCGACCATGAGAGTCGGGTCCAGGCCAGCCTGCTGCATGCTTTCAAGACCTTTGAAGCGTCGAAGCTGAGCCTGCGCAGGGACGCAGAACGCGTTCAGGCTCTGATAGCTGACGCATGTAGTGCGGGAGGCCTTCAGCACGTCACCCTCATGGCGCTGAAGAAGGTCGTGCGCCGACTGCGTTCGTGTCGCGACTTGTTCTACGCGTGCACCCCCGAGCGCAGAGGGGCGCCTTATGGCTCGAAGACTTTGAGTCAGCGTGACGAGAAGCTGGTCGAGGCCGCGATCGATCAGCACTATCTGAAGCTTGAGCAACCGTCTGCGGCGTCTGCGTACCGCCACTACCGGCGTTTGCGGCAAGACGCTGAAGCCGAGCAAGGGAAATGGGAGGAGCCTCCTGCATCGATGCGCACCTTCCAGCGGCGCGTTTCGCGAATCGATAGCTTCCATCGAACCGAACGTCGTGAGGGCTTCGATGCAGCGCGAAGCAAGCACCGTATGGTTCGAGGGGTCTACTCGAATGTCGATCCGATGGAAATCGGCGAGATGGACGACTGCTACCTGCCGATCATGGTCGTCAGTGACGATTATTCGCACGCTCTCGGTATGCCGCGCATGACCGCACTGCGTGACCGCGGTACGGGCTACCTGGCTTCGCTTTTCTTGTGGTGCGGGGAGGTCTCAACTTTCACGAGCCTGGCGACGCTGCGAAACCTTTTGGCCGACAAGACAGGGCTGCTGAACCATGCGAGCCTGCCTGCAACTTGCTGGCACTACACAGGGCCGTTCGCGACGATAGCCACAGACAGAGGGTCGAATCTGAACTCTCAGGCCTTTGTGCGCGCTGCCACCGCCATGGGTTCGGCTGTGCAGTTCTTGCCACGGAGAAGTCCATGGCTCAAGCCTTTCATCGAGCGCTTTCACGGCCTCGTCCTCGAATACGTGGTGAAGGAGATGCAGGGTCGGATCTTTGACGATGTGGAGTTCTTCCGCTCGTACAAGGCGAAAGTCAAGGCAGTCGTTCCCCTGAGTGCGTTGATTCGCATTTTGGTTCGTTTCTGTATGGAGGTCATAAATGGAATTCCGCGCCCTGGACATCGAGCGACGCCTGCGGAGGAGATGGGAGCGTGGTTGGCCGACTACCCGCCTCCGATCCCATGCGATCCAAAGGAGATCGACCTGATCACAGCAATGCCCGTTGAACGGGTCGTGAATCAGGAGGGGATTCGTTGGGAGAACCTGCATTTCGTCAGCGAAGAGCTCAGGGACATGATGCGGCGCATTGGTCACCGCGCGAGCGTGACCGTCTACGTGAACCCTGCCAACTTGGGCGAGGTATCAGTCCTGGATCCTTGCAGCAACGCCCTCGTCAAGGCGTACTGCACATGGGCAGGCTATGCCCACGGGCTCTCCCTGCCTGAGCACCAGCTTTTGGTTCGCGGCCTGAACGCCCGCAGGGAAGTCATCAAGCTCGAAACCCTCATCCGGTTTCAGCGTGCCATCGCTACCGAGTTGGACGCGGCCCGGATGGGTAAGAAGGCCTCGACCGTGGCGCTGAAGGCTGAGCGCATGCAGAAGTCGAGTGCCAACTTCGACGGCGCGAGGCCCGCTTTGGCAATCGAGGCAACTCCCGGAGCGCAGGGCGTACTTGAGGCATTGCTGTTCTAAACGGAGTCGATCATGAATAACGTTGCACTATGGAATCCAGCATCGAGGGGTAAGTTTTCGGAAGCAGATTGGAGTCTGGCGGCAATGCAGGTTCGCAGGCTCTCGGGCGGTCTGTGCGAGACCCCAGCGCTCACCTTGTTCTTCAAACGCGTGGAGACCTCCGCAATAAGCGCGGCCTTCGGTATCCCCACCGAGGGTGTTTGGCTGTTCGGGTCACCCGGATCTGGCAAGACAACGGCCGCAATGGAGGTGAGGCGGCGTTTGGACTGTGCAGAGCTCCTGTCGAAGTCCGTTCGCCCGACGCTGTACCTCTCCCTACTGCCGCATCCGACCATGTATTCAATAGTACGTGGACTCCTAACGATTCTCCAGTACCCTTTCGCTCCCTCGACCAGGTTTGATGAACTCGTACCCATTCTCTTCGGGGCGCTGCGCTCCCTGGGCGTGCGCGTGATCCTGATCGATGAAGTGCAGCACATCTGCGAGGGGAACCGACCGACCATTCTTCGGGAGATTTTGGACCTCTTCAAGCGACTCTTTGATGTGGCAAATGTTTGCTTGGTGCTCATCGGCACTGAGTCCGCCCAGAAGCTGAAGGACGCGGACGCTCAACTCGCGTCTCGCATGCCGGGGGAGATCAGACTGAAGTTCGACTTCCAACGCAAGGAAGCCCAAGCCTTCGCTTCGAAGCTCATCAAGGGCACGCCCGGAACAGAGTTCACGCCCAAAGCGATTGAGGCCGTCCTGGATTTGCTTTCGACACGCGAGGACGCGACGACTCGGCTGCTGTCCAAGATTGTGCGCGAGTCCGTCCTGGTCGCCGCCTTGACCAAGTCTCCGATCATCGACGTCGCGCATGTTCGGCACGCGATTGGCATCGTCCTGCTGAAGTCGGAGGGCTGAATGTCCCCCCATCTTGACCTTCATTGGGTGCAACCATGATTCGCCGGTCGTTCCCCCATCCTGGGAGCCTTTTTCTGGTACCTCGTCGTGAGCCGTGCGAGGCGGCCAGCTCATGGCTGCAAAGGATCGCGATGTTTCATGCCCGCAACTGGTCGGGCATGCACGCGTTTCTCAGACTCGGCTGCTTCGCAGATCCCGACTTCAATTGGCCCTGGGATCTGCCCTCGTCTTCACGTCTGCTGGCGACGCCCCAACAAGAAGTCGCCAATGCGTTTTCCTGGTGCACCAGTCACGTTGCACAGGCTCGACCGCCCGGCGTAGTAATGGGGGACGGGCGGTGGCCCAGATTCGCCTTGTGCCGAAAGTGCGTCCTGGAGAAGCGGGTCATGCATTACCGATCGGAATTCCGATTCTCGTTCGTGACCCTCTGTCCGCTCCACGCCGTCTCGCTGGTATTGCCTAGCAAGGGGGCGTTGCTGGAACACCTCGATGGGCAGTCGTGGGACGAGATCCTCGCCAAGAGCCGCCGCAGGATCGGCCCGCTTAGCCCCGAGGCGCTGCGCGCGCGACTAGCGCTGGAGTTGCGGATCTGCCGAATCTTGAGGTGCGGTTTCGAACGACATCCCATATTCGGAGTTATTCCGGCGCAAACCATCATCGGCCAACATCGGCGGGCTCTCTTTGGTCCCAAACAGACCGTCGACAACATTGCGACCAGTGGAGGGCACCATGCTTGACATCGAGAAGATCGCGGTCAGAGAGCTCTCAAAAGAAGAAAAGGCACAGCGCCGAGAAGGTGCGCATGGCGACAGAGCTTGGAGGTTTGTCCCGACAGGCGATCGGGCGAAGCATGCCGCCTGGCGCCTTAAAAAACTGGTGGACGGACTGTGCTTGATGCGTGCCCAAGCTCTGGTGGCCTTCATCTACGGGTATGACAACTGGGGCGCGATGCTCAAAGATAAGGAGCGGGGAGAGGTGGATGTGGGTGAACTTGATGAATACCTAGGGCCAGAAGTTCTTGCATGCCGCCTTGAGTACCAGGCGCGGCGCGTCCATCAATGGTTGGACCTGGACTTGGAGCGCAGTCGCCACCTGATCGATCTACTCAGGCCAAGCGCGGAGAAGGAACCTGGTCTCTCAGTGCCGGCGAATACAGCGGGTGACTTGGACGGAGAACGCGACGAGCAGATGTGGCGGCGTCTGAATAACCTGTCGTAATCAGTCGAAACCCGCCTCGATCTGCGCCTGCAAGGCGTAGCCTCGTTGGCACCTGACTTTGTCGACTGCTAGCGCCCTCGGCGTAAGCCACGGGTGCATTTTTTTTGCCCAGAATGCCAGGCCGCTTGGGCCGGAACTGCCACTTCTGGGACTGTTCTCGGTTCATGCAGGAAAACTTGGCGCGAATCGCGGAAAGCATAGGAAAACTTGGCCGATGCGGGCTGCGAGTGCGACAGGATTAGTGCGTAAGACCTTGTCACGTAAGCGTTGGCGGGCAGGAAATGCTGTCGCGTGACAAGCTTCTAATCGTGTCGTGCGACATCATTCCCGTGCGAGTCGGCCAACATTTCACCTCATTTTTTCACGAAGCGAAATCGCCGCAGAGTGGCGTTCCCCACAGGGCTCGATCGCGTGAATGGCGATCCCCAAACACTAAAGCAACCACGAACATCAAAGAATCCCCGATTCGGCGACTTGAATCCTTTGGACTGACGAGTCCGGTGCCTCGTACAGACGGCCCAAGGGGCATCAGGTCCCAATGCCGCAAATCTGACTAGATGGTGAACTCAGGGGCTCGAACCGGGCGAATAGAACAGGCGTGGCACTTTTAACCTGGCGCCAAACGAAAGACTTTCCTAGCGCGGATGCCGAAGTCTCTGCCCAGACAGCGTACTGACAAGCGGCAGCTCAACTGTCCAGGTTTTAATCGGTATCATTTTCCGAATGGCCAGTCTGCCCACGTCGCGCGAGATCGCCAGTCTCGACGGGGAGCGCCGGAAACAACTCGCCGCCGCTTGGCGCGCGCAGGCGCTGCGGGGCGACAAAAACCCGTTGAGCAGTGCGCGTGTTTCGAAGTCGAACGCCGAAGGCGCCTAGCGAGAGAGCGAGTTGCAGCAGCTAGAACCGCTGCAACGATTGCGCCCGTTAAACCGTCGTGAAAGTTCTTGTGAGCTGCCAAGGAGGGCGGATTCTTCAAGCAAGAAGAGCGCACGGCCGATCCGAAGTGGGTGTCTTTCGCCGCCGCAGGCGCTGCCTGGCAGTGTCCAACGACGCGCTGAAGGCGTTCCGAAGCGAAGCAGAGAAGCGATAGGGCCGCGTAGCTTGCGGGGGCGGGGAGGGCGAGCCCCAGCGCCTCAGCCCGGCGATTGAGGCTCGCATGTTCTTGCTCACATGATGCCGATGGTGGCCACGACGTGATTCGCTTGGCCGAGTTCAAAGCGACCGAGCAAAACCCGGCGCCAAGCGTTGGCACGTTGCGCCCATGTTACGCAGCCGAGATCACGAACGCTGGTTGCGAAGGCTGGGTTGCCTTGGATTCGATCGAGGAATCAATGACAGTTACTGCTTCCGTTCATCGACAAGGAACCGCGCGCACCCGACACGGCCCAACCTCTTCGAATTGACGACGACGAGGTCGGCAATGAACGCGCGCGACACTACTGCTTCAAGCGGCAGGTCTAACTCAAGCTAGGCGCCCATATTGCGACAAGCCTCGGAGCCAGATTGAAAATCAGTCCAGCTGGCCTTGATCGACCTGGTCCGTTCAACGATCCGACCGCTCGACGACGACCTCGCTTATCTGGATCACCGGCACGATGTCGGTGTAGTTGGCGATATCGCCCCTGATCTCGGCGCCGTTCTCCTGGCTTGCGGCAAGGTAGCCTTCGGCCGAATTACAGATGAACGCGCACGTCGCCACGAAGGCGGGCGGTGAACCTGGTGCTCGGCCGGCCAGGCCTTTTTCGACGGTGTAGTAGGCGCAGGCACTGCCCAGCCTGGCCTTCACCATCGGCATGTGCCGGTCGCGGTAGTAGGCGTGGTCGAAGCGCGCGCCTTCGGCGTACGGGTACATCACAGTGACTTTGATCATTCGGTTCTCCTTGTCATGATTGCCGTCGTCCGCCACTCGCGACGAACTTCGAAGGCTTGGCTGGCGACCTCCCACTTGTTTCAAGCGACAGGGCACGAAGGGGGCTTAGCCGCCGTAAGTCGAGGGAAAGGTTGCCGAGCCTGGCTCGGCCGGCAAGCGCAGAGCGTTTGTCAGATAGCTGACGGTGCGATAGAAGCCTGCCAGCATGAGCAACTCGAGAATGCCCTCGTCGCTGAACGCTGTCTTCAGCGACTGCCATAGAGCGTCGTCGACAGTGCAGTTGGCGTGAAGCATGTCGCAAAGCTCTAACAGCAGCCTGTCCTCATCCTGCCAGCAGGTATCTCGCGGTTGTCCGGAGGCGAGCGAAAGGATCTGCGCTTCATCGACTCCGGCGCGCGATGCGAACAGTGCGATGTGGACGCCCCATTCGTATTCCGACCTACACAGCGCCGTGGTGCGCGCGATAACGAGTTCGCGCTGCCGCAATGTTAGGTTTCCACGGTCAAGCAGCCCGCCCGCGAAGAACTTCTGGAAAAGGCGAGGGTCCCTCGCGAGCGTGGTAAAGAGCACTAGGGGCGACTTTCCACGCATGAAGCCGTCAAGCGAAGATTGGATACCGGCGGGGAAAGGTGGCTCCGCGGGAGCGATACGAACAGTCATGGATTGACCTCGAGCATCTGCTACATTTTCTAAAGCATTGAACTCTATCCACGTTGCTTTGAAAAGTAAAGCATGGCTGTTCTAAAGGTTGGCGCCCCTGTGCGCGGTTCACGGACCGGCCGCCCCATCATGGTGGCTCTGGACCTACTGGGTCGAAGGTCCACGCTTCGGATTCTTTGGGAGCTCCGCAAGGAGCAGCTGACGTTTCGCGCGCTTCAGGAGGCCTGCGACACAAACTCCAGCCTGTTGAACACGAGGCTCGCAGAGCTACGAGCGCTTGGTTTGGTTGAGCACGACGAAGGCGGCTACGGACTCACCGAAGAGGGGCGAAAGTTGAGTGCAGCGCTGACGCCTCTGAGCGATTGGGCGCGTCAGTGGAAGCCCACGGCCCGCTGAGTCGCGCGCCTTCGATGCTCGGCATCCCGGGCAAAATTCGGCCAGAAGCGGGCCTAGGCCCTCCGTGGCTCGCTGTAGTCATTGGCAAGATCCACTTTCGTTCTGTGACGCAGATGCCAGAAAGAACAATGCACACGTTCCATCAATTGACCGCGGCCGACGGTGCCTGGATGTCGGGCATGCTCGACGTATTCGCGGAGGCCTTTGAAGATCCTGAAATCTACGCCGCCCGTCGTCCCAGTGCCGCCTATCTTCAGCGCCTTCTAGGCGGCGATAGCTTTATTGGGCTTGTCGCCCGCGTGGGCGAACAGGTCATCGGGGGACTTGCCGCTTATGTCCTGCAGAAGTTCGAGCAGGAGCGTGCGGAGATCTACATCTACGACCTTGCCGTCATGGCAGCGCATCGTCGCCAGGGGGTTGCAACCGGGCTCATCCGCCGCCTCCAGGAGATCGGCGCTGAGCGCGGTGCTTGGGTGGTCTTTGTGCAGGCCGATCCGCCCGACACTCCGGCCATACGCCTCTACGAAAAGCTTGGTGTGCGAGAAGAGGTGCTGCACTTCGACATCCCGGTCCGACGGCCTCCACACTGAAAGCAATGACTTTGATAAAAACTATGGGCAGGTTGACGCGCAGCTATCGAAGGCGCTCCTGGAGTGCGAGCCCTTTAGCGCGGCATGAATAGGTCGAGCACCAAGCAAGCACCCATGTTCAAAGACGACCAGAAATGCAGCCGCAGAGCTGAAGACCCCTGCCGCGAGTCCAACGGACGCGACCAACTCGCGAACCAAATCGCGACAAGCGTCGTCGACGATGAATACAGTGGGTTCGCTCAAGGTCCAGCCTGATCCCCAGCAAAGTAGGCGAGCGTGTTGCCGCGCACTTGCTCTGGCGTCCCAAAGGCTCGAACCTAGTCCCGACCAGGAGTTCTGGATATTGTCCTTTGTGCAGTGCACCATGCGTCGACGATGTCGAAAGGCAGACGCCGCTCCAGCGACGCTAGAGAGGTGTCGAATTCGAGCGCTGCTTGGGCCAAAATCGTTTTCGTTTGTTGGGCCGTTTGGGTTGGACACCCTGAGCGTCACGAACCAGCAAAATGCGGGGTTTCCACATCAGTGCAACGACATGAACAACCAGCTTCCAGATGATCGCAGGATGATGGAACTACAGAGGTTCGAACTGCTCGTCTCTGCGATCCATGATTACGCCATCTACATGCTGGATGCGAACGGAAATGTCGTCAGCTGGAATACAGGTGCGGCTCGATTCAAGGGATACGCCGCTGAAGAAATCATAGGTCAGCATTTTTCGCGCTTTTATTTGCCTGAGGACCGAGAGGCCGGAGTTCCAGACCGCGCGCTGAAAACCGCAGAAGCTGAAGGTACGTTCCAGGCCGAGGGTTGGAGGGTTCGAAAGGATGGCTCCCGATTCTGGGCAAACGTGGTCATCGATCCGATCTATACGCCCGACCGGCGCTTGCTCGGTTTCGCCAAGATAACCCGCGACGTCGGCGAGCGAAAGGCCGCCGAAGAGGCACTTCGCAAGCGAGAGCAGGAGTTCCGCCTATTGGTCGAGGGCGTCACCGACTATGCGATCTACATGCTCGATCCCTCGGGGCTGATCACCACTTGGAACGCGGGCGCGGAAAGAATCAAAGGGTACACCCGAGCTGAAGTCATCGGGACTCATTTTTCCAAGTTCTATACGCCTGAAGATCAAGAGTCTGAGTTGCCCAAGCGAGCTCTTGCGACGGCTCTGGTTGAGGGCCGTTTTGAACAGGAAGGAGGATGGCGCGTACGAAAGGATGGGTCCCGCTTCCTTGCGCATGTGGTCATCGACCCGATCCACGACTCCCATGGCAACTTCGTCGGGTACGCCAAGATCACGCGGGACGTCACTGAGCGTCAGGCTGCTGCGGAAACGCTGAAACGGACGGAGCGAGCCCTGCTACAAGCACAAAAGATGGAGACCATCGGCAAGCTCACGGGCGGCGTGGCGCATGACTTCAACAATCTGCTACAGGTCATCGCTGGCAACTTGCAGTTGCTTGCCCGAGAGGTGGTCGGTAACGAGCGCGCGGAGCGGCGGGTCCAGAACGCGCTCGAGGCTGTTCGTGGGGGAGCGCGACTTGCCGGGCACCTCCTCGCGTATGGCAGGCGCCAGGCCCTTGAGCCTAAGGTGGTGAATCTTGGGAGATTCCTATTCACTTTGGACGACATGCTCCAGCGGGCCTTGGGCGAAACTGTCGAGGTGCAGACGCTTGTAGCCGAGGGTCTCTGGAACACGTGCGCTGATCTCGCCCAGGTCGAGAACGCCGTGCTCAATCTGGCCATCAACGCACGCGATGCCATGGAGGGAGTCGGCAAGCTGACGATTGAAATTGGGAATGCTCTGCTGGACGAGGCCTACGCACTCGTCCATGCGGAGGTGAATCCGGGCGAATACGTCATGCTCGCAGTTTCTGACACCGGCAGCGGAATGTCCCCAGAGGTAATCGCACAAGCTTTCGAGCCGTTCTATACGACCAAACCCGAGGGAAAAGGCACGGGGTTGGGCTTGTCCATGGTCTATGGATTCGTCAAGCAGTCCGGGGGGCACGTCAAAATCTACAGCGAGCTCGGTCATGGAACCACGGTCAAGCTGTACCTGCCACGATCCAAGGACTTGGAACAGTCGATCACGCCGACAGGATCAACCCCAGCCGTAGGTGGGACCGAGACCATCCTCGTTGCGGAGGACGATGATCAAGTGCGTGGAACGGTTATGGACACGCTCCAAGAGCTTGGCTACCAGGTGCTTGCAGCGAGTGATGCCGAGAGCGCGCTGGCCATCATCAGGAGCGGCATCAAGATCGACCTGCTGTTTACTGATGTCGTCATGCCCGGCCCCTTGCGCAGCCTGGACTTGGCCCGAATGGCTCGCGGCTACCTGCCGAACATCGCGGTGCTATTCACGTCGGGCTACACACAAAATGCGATCGTCCATGGTGGTCGCCTCGATGCCGGGGTGGAGTTGTTGAGCAAGCCGTACTCCCGCGAGGATCTGGCGCGGAGGATTCGCTTCACGCTAGGTCAGAGGGCTTAGTCGGCGGCGGTTTGGACGTCGTCGCCGACGCGCACCGAGGTGACGCAGGTCGGTGGCGGCATCATCGGCAGTTTCGTCGGCTTCTTCCCGATCACCGCCGTGCCGCCGTTGTTTTCAGTGTGGTCCGATGCCGCCGACAAGGCGGTCGACCGACGAAGACCAGCGACATTCCCGAACGAGGTCATGTCAAACCGGAATGAGCGCGAGAGACGGCACGCACACGCACCGTCCAGCGTGACCCCCTCGCGCGCATCCGTGTGCCGGATTGGTCATTCGCATCGGTGCTGCCGCTGTAGTGACTCGCGGCTGAGAGGCCCAGTGTCCACGGGCGAGAAAAGGTGTTCATGGCTTCGCTGGCATCATTGACCTTGCCCTATTGACCAGATCACTCTGGCACTGAATGGCCAAGTAGTCCCAGATGTGGTCGAACCCGGCTTGGCGGGCATCGTCACGGACAAACTTCGCCTGCAATGGTCTCCGGAGCAGATTGCGGGGTGGCTCAAACGCACTTACCCTTGCGACGAGAACTGCCACGTGTCACACGAGACCATCTACCGCAGCCTGTTCATTCAAGCCCGCGGGGCCTTGAAGAAGGAACTGCTGCAGCATCTCAGGCGCACGCGAGGCATGCGTCGCTCGCGCCACCACACCGCAGAAGACCGACACCCACGGAAGAATCGTTGACGCGGTCTCGATCAGCGAGCGCCCGGCCACGGCAGAAGATCGAGCAGTGCCTGGCCATTGGGAAGGTGACTTGCTGTTCGGAAGTTCCAACAGCCAGATCGCGGATTGCGCGGCGCCCGCAGAACTGGAGCAATTTCAGCGGGTGATGGTTGCCAGGGCCTGTGGGTTGACGGCGTCGGTCAGCGTGCCTTCCGCAAAGCGGTTGATGTTGTCGAACGCAATGCCGAAGTAGCGCTCGTAGTTGTCGCGCTCGACATAGCCGATATGGGGCGTGCACAGCGCATTGGGCAAGGCCAGCAGGGGATGCGCGGCGCCCTGCGGAGGCTCTTCCTCGAACACGTCCACGGCCGCGAAGCCCGGCCGGCCGTGTCGCAGCGCACGTTCGAGCGCACCGGCCTCGACCAGCTCGGCGCGGCTGGTGTTCACCAGCAGGGCGGTGGGCTTCATGCGATCGAGATCCGTTCCGCGCACGATGCCGGTGGTGTGCTCGCTGAGCCGCACGTGCAGGCTGATCACGTCACTATCGGCGAAGAAGGCTTCGCGCGTGGGAGCGACCTCGAAGCCATCGGCGCGCGCAGCCTGCGTCGAGGCCTCTCGACCCCAGACCCAGACTTGCATGCCGAACACGCGCCCGTAGGCGGCCACTTGGCGACCGATGCGGCCGTAGCTCCACACGCCCAAGCGCTGCCCGCCGAGCTGTTGGCCCAGGTGGCCTTGCCACTTGCCTTGCTGCAGACGGTTGGCTTCCTGCACAAGATGACGGCGGCTTGCCAGCGTCAGTGCCCAAGTGAGTTCCGCCGTCGACGAGCCTGCGCCGCGGCCCTCGGCCACCACCACGCCGCGCGCGGTGCAGGCCTCTAGGTCCACGTGCCCCGCGAGCTTGCCGGTCTGGCTAATGAGGCGCAGCTTCGGCAGGCGATCGAGCAGTGCCGCATCGATGCGCGTGCGCTCGCGCGTCAGCACGATCGCCTCGGCATTGGCGAAGCGCGCGGCGAGCGCGTCGGTGCCTTTCACCGTGTCGTTGAAGATGCGGACTTCGTGACCTGCGAGCCGGGCGAAGCAGTCCAGCGTTCGCACGCAGTCCTGGTAGTCGTCGGGGATGGCGATGCGCATCGGCTGGTTTCTCACTGCATGGGGATGTGCAATTGCTCGACGGTGCGCTTCCAGAGCGCCAGGTCGTCGCGCACCAGTGCCGTGAACTCGGCCGGCGGCATGCCGCCCGGTTCGATGCCCTGCGCCCTGAAGACCTCGCGCACCTCCTGCGTCTCGAGCGCGCGCTTCACCTCCGCGTACAGCCGCTGCATCGCGGGCGCTGGCGTGCCCGCGCGCAGCAGCAAGCCATACCAGCCATGCACATCGAAGCCCGGGTAGCCCTGCTCGGCCACGGTCGGCACCTCTGGAAGGCCCGCGAAGCGCGTCTTCGGTGCCACGGCGAGTGCGCGCAGCTTGCCGGCCTTGATCTGCCCCAGCGCCGAGCTCATGTCGAGGAACATGAACTGGATCTGGCCGCCCAGCAGGTCCTGCACCGCCGGACCGGCGCCGCGGTAGGGGACGTGGACGGCTTGAATGCCGGCGCGCTGCACGAACATCATGGCGCCCAGGTGCGCCGAGGTGCCGTTGCCCGAGGAGCCATAGGACAGGCTTTCGGGCTTGGCCTTGCCCATCGCCACCAACTCCTGCAGCGTCTTCGCAGGAAAGTCCGGCCGCACCACCACTGCATGCGGGATAAAGCCCACCACGGTGAGCGGCGCGAAATCGCGCAGCGTGTCGAAAGGGTAGTTGGCCATCAGCGCGGGATTGGTAACCGCAAGGATCGAGGGGAACACCATCGTGTAGCCGTCGGCCGGACCGCGCGCCACCTCGCTCATGCCGATCACGCCACCACCGCCGGGCTTGTTGTCCACGATGACCGGCTGGCCAAGGCTCGCCGTCATGCTCTTGCCGATCGCGCGCGCCATCAGGTCGGTGGGTCCGCCGGGGGCAAAGGGCACGACGATGCGCAGCGGCTTGTCAGGGAAGGCTGCGTGTGCGAGGGGGCTTGCCAAGCCCAACGCCATGAGGGTGGCCGACGCGGCGAGCTGATGGAAGCCGCGTCGGTCGATGGAAAGGCGAGTGGATGCACGCATGGATGTCTCTTTCTCTTGACTTGGGTTGGAGCTGCGTTCAAAGCTTAGCCCCCATACTCCCGCGGCGCAGCCCTCCAATTCCACTCCTTGGAATTACAGGACCGTGCTCGAATCCGGTGGATGGCAACGTATCGCAGGGCGCCCTGCTTGCCCGCGTTCGCGCGCGAACCCCTTCAACGGGTGCGCCGGCGATCAAAAAATGCCTGTCGCCAAGGCATTACCTGCGACGACTCGAACAGCCCGCCCGTGGTGAACGGGTCTTCCGCGATGAAGGCCTTCGCTTCGCGTGCGTCATCCGTGTCGACCACCACCAGCGCGCCGATAGCCCGGCCCTGGTCGTCAAGGATGGCGCCGCCGGCCAGCAGTAGATGCTGCCGCGCGACGAGGTAGTCGAGGTGCGCCGGCTTGAGCGACGCGCGCAGCGCATGCGCACCGGGCTTGTCGTGCGAGACGATTGCGTAGGGCATGGCTTGGCCGCGTCCCCGCTCAGCTCGGCGTGATGCCCGCCTTGGCGATGATGCCGCTCCAGGTCTGCATCTCACGCGAGATGAAGGCCTGGAACTCGGCAGGTGTGCTGCCCACGGGTTCCGCGCCATTGGTCACCAGCGCCTCGCGCGTGAGCGGCGTCTGAAGTGCCTTGCGCACCTCGGCACTCAGCCGCTCGACCAGGGCCGAGTCAGTGCCGCCGGGCGCAAGCACGCCAGTCCATGCGCTCACGTCGAAGGGCTTTCCGCTGAGTTCGGCCACAGTACGCACGTCTGGCAGCGAGGTCGAGCGGCGCGCCGTTGACACGGCCAGCGCGCGCAGCTTGCCTGATTTCACCAGCGGCGCCGCCGCCACGACGTTGGCGAACATCAGGTCGACGTGGCCGCCCATCACATCGGCGAGGGCTGGCCCGGTGCCCTTATAGGGCACGTGAGTCATCTTGACGCCCGACTGCAGCGCCAGCAGTTCCATCGAGAGATGGTCGGCCGTTCCACTGCCCGTGGACGCGAACGACAGCGGCTGCGCCTTGGCCAGGGCGAGCGCGTCGCTCATCGATTGCACCGACGAACTTGCCGCGGCCACCATGATGAAGGGTGACTGCGTGGCAAGGCTGACGGGCGCGAACGCCTTGACCGTGTCGAAAGGCAGGCTTTTCATCATCGACGGATTGGTGGCGTGCGGGACGCTGGCCACCAGCAGCGTGTAGCCATCGGGCGCCGACTTGGCTACGTACTCCGAGCCGATCAGTGTGCTGGCGCCCGGCTTGTTCTCGACATAGAAGGTCTGGCCCATCGAGCCGGACATGCTGGTGGTGATGGCGCGCGCCACCACATCGGTGCCGCCACCTGCCGTGAACGGCACGACCACGCGCACCTGGTGTTGCGGGTAGGGGCTCGCGGCATGTGCGGGCAGGGCGCCATAGAGGCAGCCTCCGGCCAGGGCGCTCATCAGTTCTCGACGATTCATGGTGTCTCCGGGTGCCACTCAGGCGTTGAAATGAAGGCGCAGCCCCGCTTCGGGCCACGGCATGGACACGAGCTGTCCGGTGGCCGACAACGTGAGCCAGGCCGTCTTGAGGTCCGGTCCGCCGAAGCAGAGGTTGGTGACGTAGATGTCGGGCAAGACCAACTGGCGCCGCAGTTCGCCCAGCGGCGTGATGACCGATACGGCGCCGGTGACGAGCGTGGCAACGCAGATGTCGCCTTGCGCCTGCACGGCCAGACTGTCGAAGCGCTGAAAGCCCGGCAGCCCACACACCAGCCGGCCGCCATGCGGCGACGGAAAGGGCAGCTTCGTCATGATGCCAGGCTCGACAATGTCGAAGGCCCACAGCCGCGCGGTTTCGGTCTCTGCGATGTAGAGCACGCTGTCATCGGGGGACAGGCCAATGCCATTGGGCGACAGCAGACCGTAGGCGACCTCCCTGATGCTGGAGCCATCGGGCAGCGCGTAGTAGATGCCGCCCATGTCCCGCGAGCGGGGATGCTTCTTGCCGAAGTCGGTGAAATAGAAGCCGCCTTGCGCATCGAACACGATGTCGTTGGGCGACGAGAGCCGCTGGCCATCGCAGTGGGTGTACAGCGTGGTGCATGCGCCCCCTTCGAGCGTCACGCGGCGGATGCTGCCGCCCGCATAGTCGGGCGCCGGGCCGGTCGAGGTGAATTGGCCGGGCACATAGGCGCTGCCGCCGTTGTCGCAGATGTAGAGCGCGCCGTCAGGACCCATAGCCGCGCCGTTGGGTCCGCCGCCGCAGTCCGAAATGACGTGCACCTTGCCGTCCGACGTCACGCGCACAATCCTGCCCGCCCGCATTTCCACCAGCACCACTGAGCCGTCGCTCAAGGCGACCGGACCTTCAGGAAATTGCAAACCTTCAGCCAGGATCTTCATATCGCTAGGTCGTGTTAGCAAAAATTCAAAGGGATGCCTCAAAGGGATGCCGCGACCGCTGCGCCCATTTCTTCAGTGCCGACGCGTGTGCAGCCTTCCTGAAAGATGTCTCCAGTGCGCAAGCCTTCAGCCAGCACGCGGCGCACGGCACGCTCCACGCGCGCAGCGTTGGCGGTCTGTTTGAAGGAGAAGCGCAGCATCATGGCCATCGACAGGATGGACGCCAGCGGGTTCGCGAGGTTCTTGCCCGCGATATCGGGTGCAGTGCCGTGCACCGGCTCGTACAGCCCGAAAGTGCCCGCGGCCATCGAGGCCGAGGGCAGCATGCCGATCGAGCCCGTGAGCATGGCCGCGGCGTCGGACAGGATGTCGCCGAAGATGTTGCCGGTGACGATCACGTCGAACTGCTTGGGCGCGCGCATCAGCTGCATGGCGGCGGCGTCGACGAACAGGTGCGTGAGTTCGACGTCGGGATACTCCTTGCCCACACGCGTGACCACTTCGCGCCACAGCTGCATCACCTCCAGCACGTTGGCCTTGTCCACGGAGCACAGCCGGTGGCCACGCGCACGCGCCGTGCGAAAAGCGACGTGCGCGATGCGCTCGATTTCAGGCTCCGAGTAACGCATCGTGTTGAAGGCCTCGCGTTCGCCGGCCGCATTGATGCCGGTGCCGCGTGGCTCGCCGAAATACACATCACCCGTGAGTTCTCGCAGGATGAGGATGTCCAGGCCTTCGACGACTTCGGGGCGCAGCGTCGATGCGCCGATGAGTTCGGGGAACAGGAAGGCGGGGCGGAAGTTCGCAAACAGGCCCAGTTCCTTGCGCAGGCGCAGCAGGCTGGCGCCCGGACGCATCATGAAGGGGATGGCTTCGTCGCCCGGCATGCCGGCCGAACCGAACAGGATGGCGTCGGCCTTGCGCGCGATCTCGCTGGTGGCTGCCGGCAAGGGGTCGCCCGCGGCTTCGATGCCGGCTTGGCCGATGGCGGCCTCGACCAGTTCCAGCGATTGGGTCGGGCCCACGACGGCCTTCAGCACTTTCACGGCCTGCGCCGTCACTTCATGGCCAATGCCGTCTCCGGGCATCACTGCAATTTTCATATTCACAAACCTCTGGTGTTGAGTTCAATCAGGCATGAGCAGCTTCGCGTGCGCGGGCTTGCTCGAAGGCGTCTATGGCGCCGCGCTGGGTCAGCGTGTAGTCGATTTCGTCGAGCCCTTCGAGCAGGCAGCGACGCGGGAACGGGTCGATGGCGAAAGGCTCTGCATCGCCCGAAGGGCCGGTGACGGTCTGCGCCAGCAGGTCGACCTGCATGTGCGCCCCGGGGGCGGCCTGCAGTTCGCCCAGCAGGCGCTGCACGACGGGCGCGGGCAGGCGCACGGGCAGCAGGCCGTTCTTCAGCGCATTGCTATGGAAGATGTCACCGAAGCTCGGCGCGATCACCGCGCGAAAGCCGCCGTCATGCAACGCCCACACCGCGTGTTCGCGCGACGAGCCGCAGCCGAAGTTGGCACCCGCGACGAGGATGCGCGCACGCACATAGGCCGGGTCGTTGAGAACGAAGCCGGGCCGCCGCACGCCGTTCGCATCGTGGCGCACGTCGCGAAAAAGATAGTCACCGAAATTGTCGGAGCGCGGCTTCTGCAGGTATAGCGCCGGCACGATCTGATCGGTGTCGACGTTGGCGCGGTCCAGCGGCACGGCCACGGCGTCGAGTTGCGCGAAGGCTTCCATGGTGTTGGCTTTTCCTCTTTTTCAGTGCGCGGCCAGCAAGCGGCGCACATCGGTCAGGCGGCCGGTGATGGCCGCGGCGGCGGCCATGGCCGGGCTCATGAGATGAGTGCGTGATCCGGGTCCCTGACGGCCGACGAAATTGCGATTCGACGTGGAGGCGCAGCGCTGTCCGGCGGCCACCTGGTCGCCGTTGGTGCCCAGGCACATCGAGCAGCCCGCATGGCGCCATTGCAGGCCCGCCGCCAGGAAGACGGCGTCGAGCCCTTCGGCTTCAGCTTGCTGTTTCACCAGCCCGGAGCCGGGCACGACCCAGGCCTCGACACCCGTCGCCACGCGGCGCCCGCGTACCACGTCGGCGGCGCTGCGCATGTCCTCGATGCGGCCGTTGGTGCAAGAGCCGATGAAGACGCGGTCGACGCTCACGTCGGTCAGCGCCTGGCCCGGCTGCAGGCCCATGTAGGCCAGCGTGCGCTGCAGGGTTTCGCGGCGCTCGGCACTCGCGGCCTGTGCGGGGTCTGGCACGCGGCCAGTGATGGGTAGCGCGTCTTCGGGGCTGTTGCCCCAGGTCACCATGGGTGCGATGTCGCCGGCGTGCAGTTGCACTTCGCGATCGAACACCGCGCCTTCGTCGCCGGGCAGCGTGCGCCATAGCGCCAGCGCCTCATCCCATGCGGCGCCGCTGGGCGCCTCGGGCCGGCCGGCCAGCCATTCGAAAGTGGTGTCGTCGGGCGCGACCATGCCTGCGCGTGCGCCGGCCTCGATCGACATGTTGCACACGGTCATGCGCCCCGCCATCGACAGCGCGCGGATCGCCTCGCCCGCGTATTCGATGACGTGCCCGGTGCCGCCGCCAGCGCCGATGCGCGCAATCACGGCCAGGATGATGTCTTTGGCCGACACCCCTTCGCCCAGCCGTCCGTCGATGTTCACGCGCAGAGTGCGCGGCTTGCGCTGCCAAAGCGTCTGCGTGGCCAGCACGTGCGCCACTTCGGACGCGCCGATGCCGAAGGCCAGTGCGCCGAGCGCCCCGTGCGTGGCCGTGTGGCTGTCGCCGCAAACGATCACCTGGCCCGGCAGGCTCAGACCCTGCTCGGGGCCGACCACATGCACGATGCCCTGGCGCAGGTCGTCCAGTCCGAAGAAGCGGATGCCCGCGGAGGCGCTGTCGTCCTTCAGCGCCTGCGCCATCGCGCGCTTCTCGGGGTCGGCGATATCGGCAAAAGAGCGCGAACTGGTCGGCACGTAGTGGTCGGGCGTGGCGAAGGCGCGTTCAGGCCGACGCACGGGGAGGCCGCGCTGGCGCAGCATCTCGAAGGCCGGCGCCGAGCCGTCCTGCACCAGGTGGCGATCGACGTACAGCAGGCTCTGACCGTCTTCGCGCTGCGTGACGACGTGGGACTGCCAGATCTTGTCGAACAGCGTGTGGGGCGTTTGGGGGGGCATTGAGGAACCGCTGTGGAGAACGAAGAGAGGAAAGGCTCAGTCGAGCTTGACGCCCGAGATGCGCACGATCTCGGCGTAGCGCTGGGTCTCGCTGGCCATGAAGCGGCCGAAGTCTTCGGGCGAACCGCCGCCGATCTCGGCGCCGAACGCAGCCATGCGCTTGTGGAACTCGGGCGACTTGAGCACCGCGTTGGCCTCGACATTGAGCTTGGCGATGATGGCGCGCGGCGTGCCCGCCGGCGCCGAGAGCCCGTACCACGAGGAGGCATAGATGCCCTTCAGGCCCACTTCGTCGAAGGTGGGCACGTCGGGCAAGGCAGGATTGCGTTGCTTGGAGGCCACCGCCAATGCGCGCATGCGGCCGCCTGAGATGAAGGGAAGGCACGTGGTCGTATCGAGCATCAGCGACACATGGCCGGCGGCCAGGTCGGCCTCGGCCGGGGCCGTGCCCTTGTACGGCACGTGCACGATGTCGATCTTGGCCGCGGTCGCAAACTGGATCGCCGCCAAGTGCTGCGACGAGCCAATCCCGGCGGAGCCGTAGTTCAGCGAACCGGGCTTGGCACGCGCCGCCTCGATCACGTCCTTCACCGTCTTGAAGGGCGAGTCGGCCGGCACTACGAGGATGTTGGGCACGGCCGAGACGTAGATGATCGGCTCGAAATCCTTCACCGGATCAAAGCCCAGCTTGTTGTAGAGGCTGATGTTCACCGCGTTCGGGCTGATCGAAGACATCAGGAGGTTGTAGCCATCGGGCCGCTGGCGAGCGAGCAACTCGGTGCCGATGTTGCCGCCCGCGCCCGAGCGGTTGTCGACGATGATGGGCTGACCCATGCGCTGGCCCAGCAGCTCGGCAAGGATGCGCGCAGTGGTGTCTACGCCGCCGCCCGGAGGCCACGGGACCATGAGCTTGATCGGCTGGGAGGGGTAGTTCTTGGCCGCGTCTTCGGCGCGCGCGGCAAGGGGCGAGCCCAAGATCGCCGCGGCCATGAGGGCCATCAGTGCCGCACTCACTCGGGCATGCAATTTCTTCATCGTCATAGCTTGTCTCCTGATCTTCTAGTGGGGCCATGCTATGCCGGAGGAATGGCGTATCGCAATCACAATAAAAACATGCATGCATGAGTAAACTTCATGCCTATGACACGCCGCCTTCCCCCCCTCAACGCCCTGCGGGCCTTCGACGCCGCCGCGCGCTGCGGCAACTTCACGCGAGCGGCGCAGGAACTCTTCGTCACGCAGGGGGCCGTCAGCCGGCACATCGCGACGCTCGAGGGCTGGCTTGGCGTTCAACTGTTCGAGCGCGGACGGCACGGTATCAGTCTCACACCGGCGGGACAGCGCTACTTCGCCAGCATGAGCGTGGCGTTCGACCAGATCGAGCTTGGCACGCGGCAGTTGCAGCATCAAAGCCCCGACGAATGGCTGCTGCGCGTCAAGCTGCCACCGACCTTCGCCATTCGCTGGCTTATTCCGCGGCTGGCTCGCTTTCATGCGCTGCATCCACGCATCGATGTGCAAATCACCACGTCTCACAGGCCGGCGGATTTCGAGCGCGACGAGATCGACGTGAGCATTCATTCACAGCCGAGCCCGCCTGAAGGTCCTGGCTACCGCCTCCTGTTTCGCGAAACGCTGCTCCCTGTCTGCGCGCCTTCGCTGCTGGGCGCCGGCCCGCCGCTCAAAGAGCCCGCCGACCTGGCTCAACAAGCTTTGCTGAGTTCACTGAACCGGCCACACGACTGGCGTGCATGGCTCACCGCCGCAGGCGTACCGGACACCGACACGCGGCGCGGGCTCAAGTTCGAGAACGCTGCCATGGCCTATCAAGCGGCGGCCGAAGGGCTCGGAGTCATGGTTGGATTGCTCGCCTTCGTGCGCGATGACCTTGCGGCGGGGCGGTTGGTTGCGCCCTTCGATCTGCGGGTGCCAACCGATGGCGGGTACTTCATGGCTTGGCGCACCGACCGGGCTGTGCCACAGAGGGTGCGGGACTTCGAGGACTGGCTGGCAAGGGAGGCGGCATTGGCGGAGGCCTGATGGCCACGTCCAGACGCGGCCGTATGTGCCACTCTGCATGGCTCACTCCGAGCGAACAGGGAAGGCAACATTCTCTGCCGCAGCAGGGGGCGACACGATGTGCCGCAATATCAGCGGCCGCTCACCCCTCCGAATCGAACGCTCTCGGCGAGGATCGCGTGCTTCTTTGCCAGCTTGCTCAGCGACGCGCGCTGCATGTCGCACAAGCGTGCGGCTTCGCTGATGTTGCCGTTGGTCATGGCCAGAGCGTCTTCGACGAACTGGCGCTCGACGTTGCAGACAGCCGAGCGCTTGGCTTCGCGCAGCGAGGCAAGGTCTCGCGCGGGGTGCACTTGCGCGGACGATTTCGCGAGGGCAGGGGCACTCGCGAGCAGCGCATCAACATTGATGCAGTTGTCGGTCGAGATGAGATGGGCGCGCAGCAGCGTGTGTTCGAGCTCGCGCACATTGCCCGGCCAGTCGAAGGATCGCAGCAGTGCGAGCGCGTCATCGCTGATCTCCTTGGGCTCTCCGGTCGTGGCGCGTGCGGCACTGCGCAGCAGGTGCGGCACCAGCAGGTCCAGGTCTTCCGGACGATCGCGAAGGGGCGGTAGCCGAACGCGGAGCACGTCCAGTCGGAAGAAGAGGTCGGCCCTGAACTCGCCGCGGTGTGACAACTCTCGCAGGTCGACGTTGCATGCAGCGACGATGCGCACGTCGGCATGCTGCACGTGGTCATCGCCCACCGAGCGGAACGACGCATCCTGCAGGAAACGAAGCAGCGCGACCTGTCCGCGCGGGGACAGCGCTTCGATCTCGTCAAGGAACAAGGTGCCACCCTCGGCCTTGCGCACAAGACCGAGCCGAGCGCGGCCTGCGTCCGTGAATGCACCGCGGGCGTGGCCGAACAATTCGCTTTCTACGAGCGACTCGGGCAGGGCGCCGCAGTTCACCGGAATGAAGGCGCCGTCTCGTCGAGGCCCGATGTAGTGCGTGGCGCGCGCCACCAGTTCCTTTCCAGTCCCGCTCTCTCCGACGATCAGGACCGGCGCAGTGCACTCGGCATAGCGGGCCATCAGCTCGATGGCGGCGATGAATATCGGGGACGTGCCGACGATTCTCGAATCGAGCGGTGCGTCACGGCTTTCCGTGATTCCGTGCATCAAGGACCTCCTTCCCGTCCAGGGATCGTTCGTCTCGGGGCGCATTCTAGGAAGCGAAGCGCGTGCGCACATCCACCAAACGACGTACCGACTAAGCAAGCCTCTCTCGTGGTTCGCGGCTGTGTTGTTTGCGCACGGGCCGTGTCGGTGGCGACACACCAGCGCAAATCGAGCGTGATCAAGAGGACGCGGCAGTGCGGCTTGCCCGGGGCGCCCGTGTCGGCATCGACTCGGCCCCCGCGAAGCGCTTGCGGACAAGGTCAATGGAATCAACGACTTAGACGCGCCGCCGCGTTGGCACGATTCAAGCGATGAGTGAAGTGTGACAACCGATTCGCTCCTGACCCACGACGTCGCGGAAACGATCCTGCGCTACGTCACTGCGCATCCGGATGCCTGCGATTCCATCGAGGGCATTTGCGACTGGTGGCTCGTGCGCCAGCGACGCGATGACACGCGCAAGGCGGTTGCTGCAGCGCTGCAGGGCCTCGTGGCCGCAGGCCGGATGGAAGCGTCGACCGGTGCCGACGGCCTCACTGTCTATCGATCAGTGCAACGATGATCAACGCCATTGCTTCGCAGTCCCAGGCTCCCGCCTTCCAGATGGAGGGTTTGTGGAACGCCCTTGGCCGCCTTGATCGGATGCTGGAGCGCGCCACGACGGCCGCCGATGCCGCGGCCAGCGGAACCGGCGCGAGCGTTCAGACCGAGCCCTATAGGGGGCTCTATGTGACATCGCAGGACGTGCAGCGGCTCGTGCGGCGCGGCGCGGGCGAGCCCTTCCTCGCAGGCGTGGATGCCGCAGGCGGCACGCAGATGCCTGACGGATCGCGCTTTCCATGGCTCCAGCAGGCTTTCGGCCTTGACACGATCGATCTCGACATCGTGCTGATCGCGCTGGCGCCCGAGGTCGACCTGCGCTACGAGAGGCTCTTTGCCTATCTGCAGGACGACGTGACGCGCCGGCGGCCCACGGTGGATCTGGTGCTCAACCTGCTGTGCGCGTCGCGTGACGCGAAGATCGCTGCGCGAGCCCGTTTCGCGCCCGATGCGCCTCTGTTGCGGCATCGCCTGCTGCACCTTGCGGCGGACAACGTCGGACTTCCCCCGCCGCTGCTGGCGCAAACGCTCCAGCTGGAGGAGCCGGTCGTGCGCTTCCTGCTCGGACAGACGTCGCTCGATGCTCGCCTGCTTGCAGCCGCCCGATTCGACATGCAACCCGAGGCAGGCGTGGGTACGCGCGCCGAGGCGCTGGGCAAGACCATCGCCAAGGCGTTGGCCGCCGGCGAAGGATCGCACGTGTATCTGCAAGGCGCGGACGGTGGCGAGAAAGAAGCCGCCGTGGCAAGCCTGGCTGCGAAGCTGCGTCAACCCCTCATCACCGCGGATCTCGGAAAGGCGGCCGAGCCTGTCGGCGATTTCGGGGATACCGTCGCCCTGTTGTTGCGCGAGGCCCAGTTGCTGTCCGCAGTTCTGCACCTGAAGGGCTTCGATGCGCTGTCGCCGCAGGACCGCGCAGCGCTCGCGGATGCGCTGCAGCCGCGTCAATCGACGCAAGCCTTCGGCAATGTCGTGGTGCTCTCCGGAACGCGGCCTTGCGGCCCCGCCCTTTGCGGCATGGCGACGCTCGAGGTCGCGCCGCCAAGCTTTGTCGAACGCCGCGCGCTCTGGGCATCCGAGCTCCGCGATCGCCGGCTCGACATCGACGCACGCAGCATCGACGAACTCGCGGCGCGCTATCGGCTCAATGACACCCAGATCGCCGGCGCGGTCGTGCATGCCGAGCGGCAGGCCGCGCTCGAGCAGGGCAAGCCCGACGGTGCCGAATTGGCCAGCGCCGCTCGCCTGCAAGTCGCGCGCGATCCTGGCGCGCTTGCGCGCAAGCTCTCGCCCTTGTACGTGTGGAGCGATCTCGTGCTGCCGGCGGACTCGATTTCTCAACTGAAGGAAATCTGCCGTCAGGCCCGCCATCAGCATGTGGTCTACGACGACTGGGGCTTCGGCCGGAAGCTCTCGCTCGGCAAGGGACTGAGCGCACTCTTCAGCGGACCGCCCGGCACCGGCAAGACGATGGCGGTCGAAGTCATCGCCAACGATCTCGGGCTGGAGCTCTACAAGATCGACCTCTCGCAAGTGGTCAGCAAGTACATCGGCGAAACCGAGAAGAGCATCGATCGCCTGTTCGCGGAAGCCCGCGCCGGCAACGCGATCCTGTTCTTCGACGAATGCGATGCGCTCTTCGGCAAGCGGACCACCGTGCAGGACGCGCACGACCGCTACGCCAACATCGAAGTGGCCTACCTGCTGCAAAAGCTCGACGAGCACGACGGCGTGTGCATCCTCGCGACCAATCTGCGACAGAACCTCGATGTGGCCTTCACGCGCCGCCTGGGATTCATCGTGGACTTCCCCTTTCCCGACGAAGAGAGCCGGCGGCGGCTGTGGCAGTCGATCTGGCCGGCGAAGCTGCCGCGCAGCAAGGACCTGGATCTCGAATTCATGGCGACGCAATTCAAGCTGCCCGGCGGCGCGGTCAAGAACATCGCCGTCGCCGCGGCCTTCCTCGCGGCCGAGCAAGGCGGCGACGTTAAGACAGAGCACTTGCTGTGGGCGGCGCGGCGTGAGATCGAGAAATCCGGGCGTCGTGTCGCAGGCTCGGAATTCGGCGCCTACGCGCCGCGCGTCGAGGCCATGGGCAACGGAGGCCTTCATGCTCAATGAAGTGACCGAAAGCCTGGAGGCCTTCTTCAAGCAGCCCGGTCTCGCGCCGCCGCTGCGCGATGCGGCGATCCGGTTCGATCGGCCGACCGACCCCTACGCGCTCGACCAGACCACGGTCAACCTGTTCCTCTTCGAGGTGCACGAGAACCTGGAGCTACGAAACAACGAGAGCGTCACTCGTCGCGTGGGTGGCCAGTCGCTCGTCGAGCCGCCTGCCTTTCGCGCGACCTGCCTGTACCTCGTCACCGCGTGGCCCGTGGGCGGCACCGACCTGCCCAAGCAGGAGCATCAGTTGCTGGGCCAGGTGCTCCAGTTGATCGCCGGATCGCCGCTGCTGCCGCACGCCTTCCTGACGCCGAACCTGCAATTGCAGGAACCGCCGCTGCCAATGTTGATGCTGCAGCCGGACGGCGTGCGCAACCCGGCGGAGTTCTGGGCGGCGATCGGCAATCGCATCAAGGCCTCGGTGCTGCTGTCGGTGACTGTGTCGCTGAAGGCCTTTGATACCGCGACCTATCCGACCGTGATCACCAGCGAAATCCGCCTGAAGACACAGCCCGGTGGCGCGGCGCTGGATGCGCCGTTCTTCCAGATCGGTGGGGTCGTGGTGGACGCGGCCTCCGCGCCGGTCGCGAATGCGGGCGTGCGCATCGTCGAGCGCGGGCGCAGCACGCTCACCGATGCCGAAGGAAAGTTTTCGCTGTCGGCCATTCCGGCCGGCAATTTCACCTTGCGCGTGACGGCGGGCGCCGTGACGCAAGACCGGGCCGTCGTCGTCCCGGCACCTGCGCTCGCGGGCTACGACGTGCAGTTGACCTGAACGGTTTCATCCCTACACCGCAAGAAGGAGAGGGCAAGGATGGCAAACTATTTCGCACCCGGCGTCTACGTCGAAGAGATTCCTCCGCTCGCCAGGCCGATCGCGGGCGTGGGCACCAGCACCGCCGCCTTCATCGGTGAGGCCGACCGGCTCGCCGGCGCGGATGTCGGAAAGCCGAAGAAGTTCACCAACTGGAGCGAATTCTCGGCCTTCATCAAGGGCGCGGGCGCGACGCCGGACACGCCGATCTACACCACGGTCAATCGCACACTGGCGCTGGCAGTGTTCGGCTTCTTCGCCAACGGCGGGACCACTTGCTACGTCGTACCCATCGCGGCGGGCGGCATGGGCAACCTGCAGGCACCGCTGGACACGCTCAAGCCCATCGACGAGATCGCCATCGTCGCTGCACCGGGCGCACAGGGCACCGCGCCGAAGGTGCAGATCATGGATCACTGCTTCGAGATGCAGGACCGCGTCGCGGTGCTCGACGGCGAGAAGGCGCCTGCGTCGGACAGTACGCCCGACGACATCTACGGCGGACCGATGCCCGGCGGCGGGCCCACCACGCCGGACAAGTTCAGCTACGGGGCCATCTACTTCCCGTGGCTCAAGGTCTTCAATCCGCTGTTCACCGATGGCGGCGCGGAACCCGAATTGCTCGATGTGCCGCCGAGCGGCCATGTCGCCGGCATCTGGGCCCGGGTGGATGCGACGCGCGGCGTGTTCAAGGCGCCTGCCAACGAAGGCGTGGTGGGCATCGTCGACCTTGAGAGGCCGATGGACAAGAACAAACAGATCAGCCTCAACCCGCCGGGCATCAACGTGATCCGGCCCTTCGGCGGCTCGCCGATGGTCTACGGCGCACGCACGCTGGGCGGGGACCGCAACGGCGAATACCGCTACCTCAACGTGCGCCGCTTCATGAACTTCCTGAAGGAGTCGATCGACCAGGGCACGCAGTTCGTCGTGTTCGAACCGAACACGCCCGCCTTGTGGCAACGGATCATCCGTTCGGTCAGCGACTTTCTCTACAACCAGTGGCGCGACGGCGCGCTCTTCGGTGCGACGCCCAAGGACGCGTTCTTCGTCAAGTGCGACGCGGAGACCAACCCGGCGAGCACGCGCGAGGCGGGGCAGGTGATCACCGAGATCGGCGTGGCCGTTACCAAGCCGGCCGAGTTCGTCATCTTCCGTATTCAGCAAAACACCGGCGCTTGAGGAGCAGTCATGGCAAGAAAAGACCCCTACAGGAATTTCCGCTTTCTGGTCGAGATCGACGGCATCGTGCAGGCCGGCTTCTCGGAGTGCAGCGGCTTCGGCTCCAACATCGAGGTGGTGGAGTACCGCGAAGGCGGTGAAGCCGCGACAGTGCGCAAGCTGCCCGGAAAGATCTCCTACCCCGACATCACGCTCAAGTGGGGCGTCACCGATTCGCGCGAGCTCTACGACTGGCATCTCGCAGCGGTCAACGGCACCATCGACCGGCGCAATGGCTCGATCATTCTTCAGGACGATTCGGGCCAGGAGAAGGTGCGATGGAATTTCTTCAGCGCGTGGCCCAGCAAATATGACGGGCCGGACTTCAACGCCAAGGGCAACGACGTCTCGCTCGACAGCATGACGGTGAGCTGCGAGCGCGTCGAGCGTGCGTGAGACGGAGCCTCTCATGACGTCGTTCCAGACCGAATACGAGTTCACGTTGCCGCTGGGCTTCGTCGACGCCGAAGGCGACCTGCACCGCGAAGGCGTGATGCGGCTCGCCACCGCGGCCGACGAGATCCTGCCGCTGAAGGACCCGCGTGTGCAGAGCAACGAGGCCTACCTCACCGTGATCCTGCTGTCGCGCGTGATCGTGCGCCTGGGCTCGGTGGCGCAGGTCACGCCCAAGGTGGTCGAGGGCGTCTACGCCGCCGACCTGGCCTATCTGCAGGAGTTCTACAACCGCATCAACCGCAGCGGCAAGGCCGTGATCGAGGCGGCCTGCCCGAAGTGCGCGCACGAGTTCGCGCTGGAGATGAACAGCCCGGGGGGATCGTAGGCTACCCCCTGCCCGCGCTGTACAGGGAAGTAGCCTTCATCGCCTATCACTTTCACTGGTCGCAGGAAGTCGTGATGTCGCTCGAACACAAGGAGCGGCAGCGTTGGATGGAAGAGATCTCCGCGATCAACGAAAGAGCCAACAGCGAAGCCCTTCAGTAAGAGGAGTGGACGACGTGAACAGATGGCAAGCATGGGCTCAGCGCCTGCGCGCGCGGCACGGCCGCATCGAAGCGTGGCGCGCGCCGGGCGCGATGGTGCTGCAGCAGCGAGGGCTCGGCGCCGCCGCGCAGACTCGGCACGTTCACCTGCGGCCGAGCCTCCATCTCCACACGCACTTCGCTGTCTCGCCATTGGTCACCGTGAGCATGCGGCCGGCGATGGCGCGGCCCTTGATCCTGCGCAGTGCGCTACCCACAGGCAGCGCTTGGCGCGAGCCGGGGATGTTCGTCGCGCACGCGCCACGGCATGTCGCGCAATCGGATGAGCACCGTGAGCCTGTCGCGCACGTGGCGTCGCCGGCCTTTGTTCCCGCGTTCCGAAAGGTCAGACCCGCACACGCGGCGCCGGCTGGGCACCAACCCATTCGCCTGTCGATGCGGCGCGGCGAAGAAGTCTCGACCATCGCGACGCATGCCGGCGACATGGCAGTGCGCCTCCGGCTCAACGCCCATCGCGACGAGGTCAGGCCCGCAATGCAGCCCGCAGTGCTGGCTGTGCCGCGACGCGCAGCAGCGCAGCCGGCCGGAAGCGCGGTCGACGGCATCGAAGGGTCTGCGCTGTCGCGCACGCGGTTGGAAGAGGCGAGGGCGCCGCACGCCGCGCCAGCCTTCAACGTCGAGGCGCTCACCGGCCTGGTGATCCAGCAGATCGATCGCCGCCTCCTGGCCTACCGCGAACGCATGGGGAGGGCCTGAACCATGGCACTCGCCAAGGCAAGCATCGCGGTCGAACACACGGGCGCGCGCTTCGACGTGATGTTCAACCCCGAGGAGTACGGCCTCAACAAGGACAACAACTACGCGTCGCAGGCCATCCCCGGCCTGGGCTCGCCGATTCTGCAGTTCGTGCATGGCAACCTGCGCACGTTGGAGATGGAGCTTTTCTTCGACACCACCGACACCCGCACGGATGTGCGCGCCGAGACGCAGAAGGTGGTGGACCTGCTCAAGATCGATTCCGAACTGCATGCGCCGCCGGTGCTGCGCGTGGCCTGGGGGTCGCTGCAACTGCGCTGCGTGCTCGCGCGTGCCAACCAGAAGTTCATCAAGTTCCTCGAAGACGGGCGGCCCACGCGGGCGCGCGTCACGGTGAGCTTCAGCGAGTTCATCGACCCGGAACGCGAGGCCAAGGAGGTCAATCGACAGACCGCGGACTTCAGCAAGGGCTACACAGTGCAGCGCGGCGACACGCTCTCGGCCATTGCCTTCCGCTTCTACGAAGACCCGGCGCTGTGGCGGCCCATCGCCGCGGCCAACGACATCAACGATCCGCGTGCCATCGAACCGGGACAGGCGCTCAAGGTGCCGGCCCTGCCCTTTACCGATCCGGCCACCGGGGAGGTGACATCCTGATGCGCCTCGCTCCTGAATTCGCGATCAGCATCGACGGCAACGCCATTCCGGCGGCCTTGCGCGCGTCGATCGTCTCCGTCACCCACACCGACGGCATGGAGGGTGCGGACCGTGTCGAAGTGAGCATCGCCAACACATCGCTGCAGTGGCTCGACCATCCGCTGCTGCAGGTCAACAACGAGTTCCGCCTTTCGATGGGCTATGCGCCCGGCCCGCTCGAAGAAGTGTTCGTGGGCGAGATCACCGGCATCGAGCCCTCTTTCCCATCGAGCGGCATCCCGATGATCCGGCTCACCGCGCAGGACTACCTGCAGCGCCTGCAGATCGGCACCAAGGACCGCGCCTTCCGCATCAAGATTCCGTCGGTCGGCAATTTCCCGCTGCCGGATTCCGCGGTGGCCGCGCTCGTGGCCGGCACCAATGCCCTGATCCCTGAACTCGACCCGGTCGGCGGCACGCTGTCGACGCTGATCGGACTGGCCACCTTCCTGGCCTTTCCGCAGTTTGCGCAAATGGCAGTGCGCAAACAGAGCGGCGTGGACGACTTCCAGTTCCTCACCGAAGTCGCCAAGGACAACGGCTGGCAGATGTACATCGACCACACGGCCGAGCCGCACGGGCGGGTGCTCAAGTTCCAATTCCTGATCCAGGACTACGCGCCGAGCCTCACGCTGAAATGGGGTGCCTCGCTGATGGAGTTCACGCCGCGCCTCACGACAGTGGGCGACATCGAAGGCGTGGCCGCGCGCGTGTGGGTCGACAGCATCAAGATGGATTTCGTCATCGCCCTGAACTGGGACTACGACCGCGCGATGTTCAAGCTCTCGATCACGCCCGGTGGCGAGATCGGCGAGCTGCTCGCGCCGGGCAAGGTCACGACGCTGAAGCCGACCAGCTACGCGACCGCGCCGCGCAAGATCCTCACCGAGCTGCTGCCCAAGCTCAACAACCGGCTGACGGGTTCCGGCAGCACGGTCGGCGATCCGCGCATCAAGGCCAGCCGTGTGATCAACCTGGAAGGGCTTGGCGACCAGTTCGGGGGGCTCTACCGCATCACTTCGGCCACGCACACCATCGACGGCGGCGGCTACCGCACGAGCTTTCAGGCGCGCAAGGAAGTCTGGTTCGGGTCCATTCCCTTGCCCAAGGGCCGCGGCGGGCTGGTGCGGCTGCAGGGCCAGTTCACCGTATGAGCAAAGGCGGCCACCATGGATGACCAACTCTTCGAACGGCTCGACCAGCTCGGCGTCGAATCGCAGCCCGATGGCTTTGCGATCGCGCCAGGCGTGGTGACCAACAACCTCGACGCGGTCGCCGAGGGACGGGTGCAGGTGCGTATTCCGTCGATCCCCGCGATAGAGCCGTGGTGCCGCCTGCCTTCTGTCGGTGGCGGCTCGGGTCGTGGCTTCGTGTGGGTGCCGCAGATTGACGACGAGGTGCTGGTCGCCTTCGCGCAGAACGACGCGAGTGCGGCCTATGTGCTGGGCGGCCTGTGGAGCACGGCCGACCGGCCGCCGCTCACCTTGCCCACCGACTTCCTCACCAAGCGCGTCATCAAGACCGGCATGGCCGGCGGTCTCGGCCACGAGATCGAGTTCGACGATCTGGAGCAGTCGATCACCATCACGACCAGCACGATGCAGAAGGTGACCATCGACCCCTTGCAGATCAAGCTGGAGAACACCGCCGGCACGCTTTCGATCACGCTCGACAACACGACGCAGACCGTCACGGTGCAGGCGGCCGTGAAGATCGAACTCAAGGCCCTGCAGATCTCGCTCGAAGGCACGCAGGTAGACATCAAGGGCACGATGGTGAACATCCAGTCCTCCGGACCCTGCACCGTCCAGGGCCTGCCGATCAAGCTCAACTGAGGAAGGAAACGCCATGCCTTTCGCAGCCCGCGTCGGCGACCCCACCGCTCATCCCGGCGTCATCACCGGCCCGGGCGTACCGATGGTGCTCATCGGCGGCATGCCGGCCGCCGTGATGGGCGACATGCATGCGTGTTCCATGCCGCCGCTCGCCGGCCCGCACCCGCCGACGCCCATCGTGAAGGGCAGCCTGACGGTGCTGATCGGCGGCCGGCCGGCCGCACGCATGGGCGACATGAGCGGCTGTGGCGCGCCGATCGTCATGGGCTGCCCGCTCGTGGAAATCGGAGGCTGATGCGATGGCCCGGATCGATCTCACGTCGTCGTTCCTTGGCAAGGGCTGGAGCTTTCCGGTGTGCGTCGATGCCGGCCAGACGGCCACGGCCGCCTATGACGAAGACGTGCGGCAGGCCATTCTCATCATCCTCGGCACCGACCCCGGCGAGCGCGTGATGCGGCCGGACTTCGGCGCGGGGCTGCGCGCGTTCGTCTTCGAGCCGCTCAATCCTTCCACGCTGGAGGCGCTGCGCCAGCGTGTGATGGAAGCGCTCATCGACTGGGAGCCGCGCATCGATGTCGACAGCGTCGTTGCCACGGCCGATGTGGCGAGCGTGGGCAAGGTGCTGATCGAGATGAGCTACCGGGTTCGTGCGACCAACTCGCATGCCAACCTGGTCTATCCCTTCTACCTCGAGGAAGGGTCCGCGCAGTGAACACGAAGCCTACCGTCGACCTGGACCGCCGCGACGCGCAGGCGCTGCTCGCGGCCCTCCTCGCCCGCCGCGTCGGCTATACGCCCGAGTGGCTCGCGGCCGACAAGAGCGCCGGTGTCGGCCTGGCCGCCATCGTTGCGCGCTACCTCGAAGCGGTGGCCCAGCGGCTCGAACAGGTGCCGCCCAAGCTCAAGCTCGGCTTCCTCGACATCGCCGGCCTGAGCCTGGTGCCTGCGCAGGCGGCGCGCGCGCCCGTCGTGTTCAAGCTGAACGATCAGGCGACCGGCGGCTCGGCCCCGGCCCGAACACCCGTCGGTGCCGCACCTCCGCCCGGCAGCAGCGAGCAGATCCTCTACGAGACCGAACGCGCGGTCGGCGTCACGGCAGGGAAGATCGTGCAGATCGTGAGCCTCTGGCCGGGCCGCGACGAATACATCGACCACACCGCGGCCTTCCTGCGCGGCGATCCGGTCGAGCCTTTCGCTGCGCGCCTGCGCGGGCCGACGCCGCATCAGCTGTATCTGTCGCATCCGGTGTTGCTTGCGCTGTCGGGCAAGGTACGGCTTTCAGTCGAATTCGAACTGCAGCACGGCGCGACCTCGGGGCTCGACATCGTCTGGGAGTACTGGGACGGCGCCACTTGGCGCGGCTTCATTGCGACCAGCACCGAGTGCGGTGGGGCGGCCGCCGCGGATTTCGACAGCACGGACGGACTCACGCAAAGCGGGAGCTTCGTTCTCGAGACCGATTGCGCATCGGCCGCAAAGACGAAGGTGAACGGCAGCGACGGCTATTGGCTGCGCGCGCGGCTGACTGAACCGCTGCCGCCCGACCCGGGGCAGTCGCTGCCCGAGGTCGACACCATCCGCCTGTCGAGCACGGTCAACGGCGCGCTGCGCGGACGCATCGCCGTGGGCAAGGCGGTCGCTGCGCCCGCCGTGGCAAGTGAGGCGTCGCTCCTGCTCGCCTACAGCAAGGCAGCGCCGACGCCGAACCCACCGAGCAGCCTTGGCGGAGTGGTGAGCAACGCAGCGGGTCGGCCCGTCGAGGGCGCCATCGTGCGACTGACCGACCCCGCCGACCCGACGCGCGCGGCGTACACCTCCTCACCGACCGGGGCGGACGGCATCTATCAGATCCCCAATGTCAATTTCAGCCGCACGTATCTGTTCGATGCGACCTTCGCCGGCATCACCTTCTCGGCGCCCGACGAGCTTCGGAGTCCCGCGCAGGCCGCATCGACGGTGCGGCCCAAGGTCGACCTGACGCTTTCCGTCGAAGGGCTCGCGGCGGACAAGGCCTTCGCCGATGCGACGGCGCTCGACCTCAGCAAGCCTTTCTATCCGCTCGGCCAACAACCGCAACCTGGCTCCGCCTTCTATTTCGCCAACGAGGAAGCCTTCGGCAAGCCGCTGGCCAAGGTTCGCATCTACATCGCGCGCACGCTGTCGCCCCAGGACGAAGGGGCAGTGTCGGGCTCGACGGCGCTCGCGCACCAGGTGGACTGGGAATACTGGAACAGCCGCATGTGGGCGCCACTCGCGGTGACGTCGAACTTCGCGGACTCGAAGCTCGACCTCGATCGCACCGAGGTGATCGACTTCACCGTGCCGATCGACATGACGCCGGTCAAGGTCAACGAACAGGAGGCGCGCTGGGTGCGTGTGCGCCTGCAGAGCGGCTCCTATGGCTTCAAGCAGACCATCAGCTTCAAGACCGACGCGGCGGGTGTCGGTACCAGCAACACCTTCACCTACGTCGCTGCGCAGCCGCCGGTGCTCGCGTCCTTCGCCATCGGTTACACGTGGCAGTACGGGCCTTTCCATGCCGAGGGCGTGCTGGCGTACAACGACTTTGCCTACGTCGAGCGCACCGCCGAGGCGATGTGGCCGGGGAGCACCTTCGCGCCCTTCGAACGCGTGCGCGATCTCACGCCGGCGCTCTATCTTGGGTTCGACAAGCAGCCGCCCGTCGACCAGCTCGGTCTCTTCTTCGACGTGGTGGAAGCGCCAGATGCACCGCTGGGTCCTGCGCTGGTGTGGGAATACTGGGACGGACTGGAATGGACGCGCACGCCAGCCGACGACGAGACCGGCTACCTGCGTCGCCCCGGCATCGTGAACGTGCTCGCGCAATCGGACGACAGCGAACTTGCACGCTTCGACGCGCCCCACCATTGGCTGCGTGCGCGGCTGAAGGAAGACGGGCCGCCCGGCGAGCCGGCGTTCACCTCGCTCTTTCCGAACGCGGTGTGGGCTTCGGAGCGGCACACATTGCACGACCTGCCGCTCGGCACCAGCAACGGCACGCCCAACCAGCGCTTTGCGCTCACCCAGACGCCGGTACTCGACGGCGAGCGCATCGAGGTGCGCGAGCTCGGCGGGCCCCGCGCGAATGTCGAATGGCGCATCCTCGCCATGGAGCTGTGGAACGGCGACGGCAGCGTGCTGGCGCAGTTCGAGCAGTTGCTGGCGCGCGAGTCCACCGACACGCAGGTTGCGATCGGGCCGCTGCGGCTCGTGCGAAACCGGCAGAAGCAAGTGACCGAAGCCTGGGTCCAGTGGGTTCGGCGCGAACAGCTCTTCTTTTCCGCGCCGACCGACCGGCACTACGCGCTGGATGCGAGCAGCGGGCGTGTGGATTTCGGCGACGGCGAGAACGGCCGCGTGCCGCCGGCGAGCGCGGCCATCCTCGTGCGCGAGGTGAGCGTGGGCGGCGGCTCCAAGGGCAACGTGGCGGCCGGCGCGATCAAGCAGTTGCTGGGCGTGGTGCCCGGCATCCAGGATGTCTTCAATCCGCGCGCAGCCGAAGGTGGCGCCGATGGCGAGCCCGCGTCGGCGGTGCTCGATCGCGGTCCGCGCACGGTGCGGCATCGCGGCCGCGCGGTGGCGCCGGCCGACTACGAGACGCTCGCCGTGCAGGCTTCGCCGGCGGTGAAGATGGTGCACGCCATCCCCGGCCGAAGCCCCTCCGGGCAGACGCTCGCGGGATGGGTCACCGTGCTCATCGTGCCCGGCAGTCTCGATGCGCAGCCCTATCCCTCTTTCGGTCTGCGCGAGCAGGTGCGCAAGTACATCGAGGCGCGCGCGCCGGCCGATCTGGCGGCGCTGCGTCGCATTCACGTCACCGGCCCGACCTACCTGCCGGTGGGCGTCACGGCGAGCATCACGCCGGTCGACCCGAGCCAGGCCGGCGCGGTGGAGCAGAGCGTGCGCAATGCGCTCGGACGCTTCCTGCATCCGGTCTTCGGCGGCCCGAACGGAACGGGGTGGGACCTGGGGCGCGATGTCTACATGTCCGATGTCGCAGCCGAACTCGAACGCGTGCCGGGCGTCGACTACATCGAATCGCTCGACCTCGTGATCGGCGGCGTGCCGCAGGGCGAGTCGGTGCGGGTGGCGGACGACGAAGTGGTCGCGGCCGGGCCCATCGTGCTGCGCATCGACGAATCGGGAGCCTGAGCATCATGTCGATCGCATTGCCCAACCTCGACGATCGCCGCTGGTCCGACCTCGTGGAGCAGGGCCGCGCGCTCGTGCCGCTCTATGCGCCGGAATGGACGGACCACAACGCATCCGACCCTGGCATCACGTTGATGGAACTCTTCGCCTGGGTGGCGGAGATGGACATCTACCGGCTGAACCGCTTGACCGACGCCCAGAAGCTGCGGCTGCTCGCGCTGATGGGTGTGCGCCCTGAACCACCGCGTCCTGCCACCGTGGCGAGTGCGCTGCGCATCACCGCGGGCGCGAGTCCGGTGTCGCTGCCTGCAGGGAGTGAATTCGCGGGCACGCGGCTTGACGGAACGCCCGTGCTGCTGCGCTCGAAAGCCGCGATCGACGTGGTCGCCGCCGGCCTGCGCGCCGTTCAACGCAAGGACGCCGGAGGCTTCCAGAATCTCACCGCGGCATGGACGCGCCAGGAGAGCATCGCGCTGTTCGGCGACGACGCGGTGCCTGGCGCCGAGCTCTATCTGGGCTTCGACCAGGCCCTGCCCGTCGGCGCCTGGGCGCAGCTCTACTTCTGCATCGATGGTGCGCAAGCGAGCCTCGCCGAGCGGGCGCGCATCGCGGCCGATGAGAACGCCACGGGACCGCTCGTGCATCACGGCGCGCGCGTGGCGTGGGAATACCTTGCGGACGTCGGCGCTTCAGGCACCTGGCTTGCGCTGGAGGCCGTCGACGACACGCGCAGCTTCAGCCTCACCGGTTCGGTGCGACTGCGCCCGACGCAGGGCATGAAATCGGCGGCGCTCGGGCGCATCGCCGAGGCGCTTTGCTGGGTGCGCTGTCGTTTCGATCAAGGCGCATTCGACGACGCGCCGCGCGCCACCCGGCTGATGTCCAACGGCGTGGAACTCGTGCAGTCGGTGCCAGTGACGACTTCGTGGCCCATCGCGATGGGCACCGTGGTCACGGGCAGCCTGACGCCCGGCCAGTCCACCGGCCTGCGACTGACCGTGCAGAAGGGACAGATCGTCGCGCTGTCCGTGGACACTGCGCCCGACGCTCCTGCCTTCGTCCTGCTGGCCTACCAGGCCGCGACCGCGGCCCTGCCGGGCCTGCTCGTCATCGAAGGCTCGCTCGCGGGCACCGGCACCGGCGAGCCCGGCCAGCGCATCACCTTGAGGCAACGACCATTGGTCGAATCGAGTTTGCGTCTTTTCAGTGTCGAGAACGACCAATACCGCGAATGGAATCAGGTGGATGACTTCGCGGCGTCCACCCGCGCCGACGCGCATTTCCATCTCGATTCGACCCGCGGTGAGGTGGTGTCCGGCGATGGCGAGAAGGGCAGGGTGTTTCCGAAAGGCTGCCAGGTGTTCGCTAGCTACGAAGCGACGCAGCCGGCTCCCGCGCTGTCGCAACTCACCGGGCTGGCCGATACGCCGCACAACCGTGCCTTCATCACCGATGCGAGCGCCATGGGGCGCGTCGCCGCCGACGCGCCGATTGCAGTCGAAGCCGCTGCCGATGCCGAGACGCTCACGCATGCCATCGGACGCGCGATCGCATCTCGTGAAGCCCGGCTGCGTGCCGTGACGGTCGAAGACTTCGAGGCCATCGCCACGGAGACCCCCGGCTTGCGCGTGGCGCGTGCCATCGCCCGGCCCAACCTCTACCCGGCGCTGCAATGCGTGAACGCGCCCGGCATGGTCACGGTGATCGTGATGCCGACGCTGCCGCTGTCCCGCCCGGTTCCGGGCATGGGCTTCATCGAGCGCATCGCAGTGCGCATCGAGGCGCGGCGCACCATCGGAACGCGGGTGGTGGTCGCGGGCCCTCGCTATCTGGAAGTGGCAGTGCACGCCACGCTCAAGGCCTTCGAGGGCACCGACTCAAAGCGGCTTGCCGCGCAAGTGGCGCAGGCGCTCGATGCCTTCTTCGACCCCCTGGGCGGCGGACCCGATGGCACCGGCTGGCCGCTGGGCCGAGACGTCTACCGCGCCGAGGTGATGCAGGTCATCGACCAGACGCCCGGTGTCGATCACGTCCTGTCGCTCGAACTCATCGCCGAGGGCTGCGCGCCCACCTGCGGCAACGTCTGCCTGCGCCCGACCTGGCTGGTCGATGCGGGGCCGCACAACATCGAGGTGGCCTGACCATGTCGACTCCCTACCGCCGCGATCTGGAAAGGCTGCGCTATTGGCAGGGCCAGACCTTGCGCAGCGTCGATGCACGCGACCAGGAGCGCTTCGATGCGCTGCGCCGCCAGTTGCACAACCGCGCGCTGCATTCCACCGGCGGGGTGGCCTTCGGGCTCGCAGTCAAGTTTTCCGACAGCGACCGCCAGACGGTCGAGGTCGCTTGCGGCTTGGCCTACGACGCGCGCGGACGCGAGCTGATCCTGCAGCGTGCGCGCCGCATCGCCGTGCCTACGGCGCCGAGTTGGCTGGTACTTCGCATGAAGAACGCCGCCCCGTCGCGCGCGTCCACATGCTGCGTGCCCTTCGACGCCGGATGTCCATCCGCCGACACGCAGCTGCTGGAGCAGGATGTCGAACTGGCCTGGGCTCCGCGTTCATCCTTCGCCCCCGCCAACGGTGTGATGCTGGCGATCTTCGGCGACGGCGTGCTCGACGACAAATTTGTGCCGACGCAGGCCAGGCCGATCGCCCGCCCACGACTTGCGCGCGGCGAGACTGTGAAGGGCGACACGCCCTGGGAGCCTTGGGTGGTCGAGCGGCCGGACGGCAAGGGCGGCATCCAGAGCCAGGTGGTCGGGGTGCAGACGCACATCGACACCTCGGCGAGCGGCTTCACGCAGACGCCGCGCTACGTTGCCAACCTGCAGGCGCAGGACTGGGATTTGGCCACTGCCGAGTTCGCGCCGACCTTCTTTCCGAGCCTGGCCGATCCGGCGGCGGACGGCTTCACCTTCCGGCTGCTGATGACCGAAATCGCGCGGCGTCGCAACAGCGCGTGGTTCGGTACGGGAAGGGTCGCTTCGATCGCCCGCGGCGTCGGAGATCGACTGCTGGTGGAAGTGGACCCGCAGGCCACGTTCAAGGTCGGTGACGTGGTCGCGCAGTTGCGGCCGCGGGCAGGCTCCGTCGTTCGCATCGACACTTTCGCCGGCAACAAGCTCACGCTCGCCGCGACGCTGCCGGTGGAAGCGGGCGTCACGACGCTCGCAGTGGCCAATCTGCCGCGCATGGCCTCCGTGCTCGAAGTGCTGCCCGAGGACCCCGCCGTGCTGGCGGCCTTCACGGCCACGCTGCCGGTGAAGAAGGGCGACGTGCTGCAACGCACCGCCGACAGTGCGCTGGCCGTCGTGGATCGCGTGTCGCAAGGCAAGCTCACCATCGGCAAGCCCTTCGCCGGCTGGAAGGCCACAGACCCACTGATGGTCGCCCGCATGACCGGTGCCGCCGATGTGAAGACCGTCTCGACATCGGCCGACGGCGCCAGTCTCGTGCTGGAGCTCAAGCCCGCGACGCACGGTGTCGAACTCGGCATGTCCCTCGTGCTGCTGGATGGCGACAAGCTCCCGCTTCCGCTCGCGAGCACGCCGAAGGTCACCAGCCATGGCGGGGCCATCATCGAAGTGCAGCCGGTGCCGAGCGCCGCCGAGATCGCGGGCCTCGCGCGCGTCGCGCCGCTGGCCGCCGGCATCACGATCCAGAGTCTGCAGCCCAAGAACCGCAGCACTGTCGGGGTCGACAGCGTCGGACCTTTCGATGTCGGCGATTTCGTGGCCGCGTCGGACGATCCGGCGCACGTCGCGGTCGTGGAGCAGGTGAACAAGGGCAAGAAGCAACTGGAGCTGAGCACGGCGCTCGCGGTCAAGGCGGGCTCCGTGATCGTCGGCGTGAACTGGCAGACAGCAACCACGGTCGATGTCTTCGATTCGAAGATTCCGAACAAGGTGACCGTGGGTCGCGCAAAGGCGGCGCTGCCAGGCGACTTCGTGGCGCTGCGTGCAGCGGACGAGTTCGCAACGGCAGTGCCGGTTGCGAGCGTCGCCGACAAGGTCCTCACGCTGGACGGGTCGCTCGTCGGCGCGGCACGGCTCGACACCCTTGCGGTCGGCCGCTTTCCGCGCATCGCGACCGTCGTTTCGCAGGACACGGACCCGGCCAATGTCGCCATTGCCGAGGCCGGTGCCTTGAACGCCGGCGATTGCGTGATGCGCGTGCCGTCCGGCGATGCGTCGGTCGACGAGGGTGCGGTCGTGCAGGTCGTGAGCATCAGTGGCACGCAGGTCGTGCTGTCCGAATCGCCTGGAGCGCTCGCGCCCGGCGACAGGCTGGCGACGGTGCACTGGCGCGATCTCGCGGGCGTCAAGACCGTGGACCCGGCCGACGCGACGCACGTCGAGGTCGACGGCACCGTGGCCTTCCGGGAAGGCGACGTGGTCGGGGTGTTCACGCACCATGCCGACGCTTCCAACCCGGGCTATGTCGAGAAGATCGAAGGCAACCTGTTGACGTTGCTGCCGGGACTGGAGCACGGCGACGGCATCGTGGACCAGGGCTGGATCGACGGCGGCATCGTCGGCCCCGCCGCGGTGAGCCTGCCCTCGCCCGTGCAGTTGTCTTTCCCGTCACTCTGGCAGCCGCTGGTGCGCATGGAGACGCTCGAGGGGCTCGATGGTCGCTCGCCCGCGACCGCCTATGGCCTCGACCTGCTCACCGGCCAGTTCCAGTCGCGCAGCGTGTTGCCGCTCATCCTGGACCCTGCGGGCGCCCACTTGATCTTCTTCATCCAGAGCACGGAGCCTTACCGCTTCCGTCCCGAGACGCTCTCCCTGATCACACGCTTCAACACCGACTTTCCGCGCGCGTTTGCCACCTTCGCGCAGAAGCAGCAACTCGTGGTGCGCTGGATCGGCTGCCAGGAGGAGTTTTCCCCCGCTCGCGGCTGTCCGGCGCAGGCGCCCTACGACGTTTGCGTGTCCGCTGCGCCGGCGACTTCCCCGGAGAACTCATGACCCTATCCATCATCGGTGACACCCGCTTCGTCGAGCGCAGCACCTTCTTCAACGGCCAGCGCCTGTTCGCCTCGGATCTGCAGGGCGTGGAGGAATTCAATCGCCAGATGCGCTGGCTGCACAACCAGAGCCTGCACCAGCCGGGCATCGGCGCCGGCTTCGCGGTCAGCGGCGCCAAGGGGGATCGAGAGGTGTCGATCCAACCCGGCTATGCGATCGATTCGGCCGGGCGGGAGATCGTGCTGACCGATGCCATGGTGCTGGCCGTGCCGCCGGTTGCGGGCGACGAATTCGGCGCGCCGGTGTTCTTCGACCTGACCGTGTCGTACCCGGACGAACGCGCGCTCAACGTGGCGGAGACGCGCGAAGGCGTCTGCGGCGCGCCGACCGGGGCGATTCGCCTGCGCGAGACACCGGTGTTCTGCTGGGTTCGCCTGGGGCCGGCGCCGGATCGATTGCCCAAGGACCCGATCCTCCGGGACGCGGTGCAAGACGGCACGCAACTGCGGCTCGCCCGCGCCCAGGTGCTCAACTGCAAGCTGGAGCAGCCGCTTTCGCTGGCCCAGCGCCGCAACGCGCGGCCTGCGGCCCAGCCCTATGTCGCCAGCGGGGCCACCGACAAGCTCGACTGGACGGTGTCGGGCGGCGGCGCCTCGGGCTTCGGGGTGCAGCTCGTCGCTGCCGTCGACACCACGGAGGCCGCCTTCCGCACCGCACCCTGCTATTCGGCGCAAGTGATGGGCAGCCGCGAGTTCACGTTCGATGTGAAGGGCAAGAAGGTGATGCGGCTGGTCGATGGCTTCGTGATGCTGCTGGCTGCGGACAAGTCGGGCTTCCGCTTTTCGCTGCTGGTCCCGGATGCGCTGCTTTCGACCTTGCCGCCATCCGCGGACGACCCCGATCCGACGAATGCCTCCGATTTCGAAGCGCAGTTGGCCAAGCAGGCCAGTGACTTGTGGACCATCGACTGGATCGGCGTCGAGGGATGAATGCCATGGACCAGGACACCCATCCTTTCCGCCACCTGAACGACGACGGCCTCTGGCCGCGCTTTCACTGGCAAGGACTCACGCTCGGCGAGGACGGTGCGTTGCGCCTCCCGGGACTGCCCGCCTTCGACGGCGTACCACCGGCGATGCCGCAAGCATCGAACACGCAGCCACCGGCCGCAGGCCTCGCGGTCGACGCGGACGGCTCGGTCTACATCAGCGATCCGGCGAACGACGACATCTGCCGCCTCGACGGCTGCTTCGGAGAAGTCGACCCCGCGCCCTGCATCGGCGGCCACGGATCGGGCGACGCGCAGTTCGACCGTCCCTCGGGCCTGGCGATCGCGCCGAAGCGGCATGCGCTGTATGTGGCGGACGCCGGCAATGGCCGCGTGCAGATCTTCGACCTGGACTCGATGGCACTGTCGGAAGTGCTGGATGGATTCGTGACGCCTCTTTCGTTGGCGCTGGACGAGGAAGGCCGCCTGTACGTGGTCGATACCGGAGCGAAACGCGTCGACCTGTTCAGCACTTCGGCCGACAAGCAGCCTGCCTTCGGCGACATGGTCGCAGCGAGCGGCCATGCGGGCGACCCTTGCGCGGTCGCCTGCGAAAGGAAGTGGGTGTACGTGCTCGACGGGTCCACGCACGAGCTGTGCGTCTTCTCGCAGGACGCCCTGGTGGAGGTCGTGGTCACCGGCATCGCGGCGGCGAGCGTCTTCACCGTGATCGACGGCGCGATCTACCTGGGCGACCCGAACCGTCGGCGCATTGCCGTGTGGCAACGCGACCAGGCCGGCAAGTACCGGTACGTGGGCGACGCGGCCGACTACGACGGGCCGGTGGCAGCCCTTGCGTCTGACGGCGCGGGCGGACTGCTGGTGTCGCCCGGCGGCTGCGTCGCGCCCTTCCGGTTGCGACTCGACGCCAGCCATGCGACCGAAGGCTGGCTCTGGAGCGATGCCATCTACTTCGACACGCTCACGCATGACTGGAACCGCCTGCATGCCGACATCGACCTCCCTGACGGCAGCCATGTGCAGTTTTTCGCCTTCACCGGCGCTCGCGGAACGCCACCGCCGCCGCCATCGCCGGAAGGCATCTTCGGCGCACCGTGGCGCGCAGTCGGCAGCGATGTGACCGACTTCTTCATCGACCTCGCCGGGGATTCGAAGCAGGAGGCGCTCTGGCTGGGCGCGCGCTTCGCCAACGAACTGCATTCGACGCCGGTGCTGTCGCAGGCGCGGGTCGACTTCGACCAGACGAGCTACCTTCTGGCGCTGCCTGCGATCTACCGCGAATCCCGCGAATGCGGGAATTTCCTGCAGCGCTATCTGAGCCTCTTCGAGAGCTTCTTTGACGAGCTCGAAGCAAAGGTCGACGGGCTGCCGGCGCTACTCGACCCGGCCGCGGCACCGCCCGATGCGCTGCCCTGGCTGGCCGGCTTCCTCGCGCTGCCGCTGCCCGAAGTGCAGGCGGAAAAAACACAGCGCGAATCCATCGCAAGTGCCTTTGCACGCTACGCCAGGCGCGGCACGGTCGCGGGGCTGCGCGAGACCCTGCGCGAAGAGGCGGGCGTGCGCGCGCTGATCGACGAGCCGCTACAGGCCATGGCCTGGTGGGGATTGCCCGCGCCGTCCACGTCGTGCAAACCCGGCGAGGCCGGCACCTGGACGGACGGAGGCGACTCCATCCTCGGCTTCAACACCGTGCTCGCAGACGCCGAGCCGCAGGGCGCGGTGGTCGGCACCACGGCCACGTTCGACCGCTCGCAACTCATCACTCAGGACGACTTCGGAACGCCGCTCTTCGAGGCGGCCGCCTACCGCTTCCTTGTGCGGCTCTATCCGGGCGACCTGCATTGCGCCGGCAAGCTCGAAGAGGTGCGCGCCATCGTCGAACGCGAGAAGCCGGCGCACACGCTCTACGACCTGTGCGTGATCGAGTCGGGCCTGCGCGTGGGCTACCAGGCCTGCCTGGGCATCGACACCCTGCTCGGTGGCGGTCCGGCCGAGCCGGGCCTGCTGGGCGATGGCGCCCTGGTACTGGGCGGGCAGCCGCGCGCGCGGCTCGGCATGGACAGCCGCGTGGGCGAAGGCGCACAACTTTGATGGACACCAGGAGAAACGACATGCAAGACGATTCGGTCGAATGCGATGCGCTGAGAAGCTTTTCTCGCCCGCGCTACTTCTACGGTCAACTGCTCGACGTTCGTCATTTCGAATCCGAGCAGGCCTACTTCAAGCGCAAGCAATGGATGCGCAACCGGCTGATCGACGGCTTCGGCGTCGTGTGCGGGCTCGACGTGCAGGTGGGCGACGACGAGCACAGCGTGGTCGTGCTGCCCGGGCTCGCGCTCGACAGGCAAGGGCGCGAGATCGTCGTGCCGACGCGCAGCAAGCCGCTCGCGATTCCTGCGCGCGCAGCACCCGAAGGCGCGCCATCCGGCAACAACGGGGGCAGCAACTACGGCAACGAGGACCATTGCGACGATGACTGGGTGCACCTCGTCGTCTGCTACGAGGAATGCAAGGCCGACCCCGAACCCGTGATGTCGGGCGGCTGCGACACCACCTCGCGCTGTTCACCGGGCGCGATCCGCGAGGGCTACTCGTTGTCGCTGCAAGCTGGCAAGGCGCCCGACATCCCGCTCGATTCCGTCATCCAGGGGCTCGTCAAGGGCAACAACATCAACTACCGCGCGCTGGTCGAATGGGTCAGCGCGCCCTGCGATTGCGACAGCGGGCCGGGCTGCATCACGCTCGCCAACATTCATCTTCCCGCGACGGACAAGACGCTGGAGCCCTCGGACATCGACATCTCGGTGCGGCCGATCGTCTACAGCCTCGATCTGCTCTGGGAACTGGTGCTGGCGCTCAGCCACGACGCTCCCAACCGCCGCTCCGGCAAGAACTGAAAGGAAGCAACATGTCCACCATGACGGCAACCAAGTCGATCGGCGGCTGCGGATGCGGCGGAGGGTGCGGAGGCGGGTGCGGATGCACGTCCACCTCATCGGCGGGCGGCATCACCGGCCGTGGAAGCATCGAGCGGCCGCGCTTCTTTCCGCGCCAGCTTGTCACGCCCGACGACCTGACGCTCGGCCAGGAGTACTTCCGCAACAAGCTGCGCCGCATGAATCGCTATCTGCACGGCTGGGGCGTGGTGTGCGGCGCGAAGGTCGAGATAAGCAGCAAGCCGTGGATGGTGATCGTGCATCCCGGCTACATCCTGGGTCCGTATGGCGACGAGATCGTGATCGAGCAGGACGTCTGCTTCGACCTTCGCACGCGCTGCACGTCCGGTGGCGCAGACGCCTGCGACGACGTCGTGATCGATCCCCTGTGCCCCGATCGCACCGTCGACACGGGTCGCACCGGGAACGCGCCGCTCTACATTGCGCTTCGCTACAAGGAAGTGCCTGCACGGCCGGTTCGCGTGGCGCCAGTGGGTTGCGGCTGCGACGACACGAGCTGCGAGTTTTCGCGCTGGCAGGACGGCTATGAAATATGCGTGCTCGATGCCTGCCCCGACTCGCACGCCAAGCCGCCGAGCCTCGACCAATTCGCGAAGCCGACGACCATCCCGGAATGTCCGCCGTGTCCGACCGAGCCGTGGGTGGTGCTCGCGATCGCGACGGTCGACGGCCAGGGCAGAGTAGTCTCGATCGACAATTGCGGGTGCCGCCGCATGGTGCGCACGCTCGCACCATACTGGTGGCAGTGCTCGGATCCGGTGGTGCAGGCGCCTGCGCCAACGCCTGCGCCAGTGCCGGCACCGGCACCCGCGCCGGTGCCGGTGCCGGTGCCGGGAACGAACAACACGCCCGGTCGTCCTCCCGGCTGAAGCCCAGGCGATACGGCGGAGAGAAATGCGCCACGATGAGCCAGTCCCATAGAACCGCAGTCCAGGCAGCAAGCCCGCAGCGCGGTGCGTTGGGTGGCGTGCCGGGCGCTCGCGTGTCGCAATTCAGCGAGGCCGTCGGTCCTGCCAACGATGCATTCGAGCAGGAGGCCGATCGAATCGCGGACGCAGTTCTGCACGGCGGGCGCTGGCATCCGCCGAGGCAGGGAGGATGGTCCGCGGCCAGTGGGCCCGACGGCCAGGGTGCGCCGATCCGTCGCGCACCGAAGGCGGTCGCGGAACAAGCGCCGATTGCCGCGCCGGAACCGGCCGCGCCTGCGCGTGCACCCCAGCCCGCAGCCGCCGTGACCGATGCGGCACCTGTGCTGCTGGTGGCGGACGATGCCGAGGTCACGCGGGGACAAATGCGCAAGAGCGAATTCATGAAGGCCTTGCGCGCCGGCATCTGCGCCTCCGTCGACGCGGCGCTGGCCGGCACCGGACGCGACTCGCAGGGTTGTCCGTGGATCGACCACTGGCTCGGCTACTACGAAGCACGCGGCGCCGCTGACATCGAGCGCGCGCTGCTGCGCTATGCACCCGAGGCAGCCGGCGCATCGAGCGCCTCGCAATACATCCGGGTCGTCTCCGCCCGCGTCAGCGTCAGCGCACGGCGATGGGCGAATACGGGAGAAGTCACCGGGCTGCCCGAGGAAGCGCCGGCCGGAGGCGCTGCTGGCGGCCTGCTCGCGGGTGTCGGCGCGATGTTCTTCAAGGCGCGCTCGGGTGGCGCACAGGCCGCCGACCCGGTCTCCGTGCGCGAGGAACTCGGGCGCGGAGAGTCGCTTGGCAGCGGCTTGCGCTCGCGCATGGAAGGCGCGTTCGGCACCAGCTTCGCCGCCGTGCGGCTGCATACGGATGGCGCGGCCGCGCGAATGTCGAACCGGCTCAATGCGCGTGCCTTCGCGGTGGGCCCGCACGTGGCCTTTGGGGCCGGCGAGTTCCAGCCGGGCACGCTGGCAGGCGATGCACTCATTGCGCATGAGCTGGCGCATGTGGTGCAGCAGGGGCATGCGGCGACGGCGCTCGATGGGCGCGCCGATGCGCGTGGAGCGGCTGCCTCGACCGAAGCGCTGGAGCAGGACGCGGACCGCTCGGCGGCTGGTGCGGCGGCGGCGCTTTGGGGCGCGGGATCGTTCTCCGAGTTGCGCAGCCAGGCCAGGCCGCGCATGCGCTCGGGGCTCAGCCTGCAGCGCTGTGGCGGTGGCCAAAAGGCCGCGGCAGGTCCGCAAGTGAAGGTCAAGCTGTCACCGGCGCAAGAGCGCCAGGATTCGATTGCCGGTGCCAGCGAGCGGCTGCGCGACGTCGACAAGTGGGTCTCGTTGCAGCAAAAGGTGCAGAAGGTCCCTGACATCAAGGGAGTGAGCAAGCTCGACAACGAACAAGCCACCAACGTCGCGACGGCCATCCAGCTGTTGACGAAGGCCAGTGCGCTCTCCGGGGCAAAGGCCCTGGACCCGTTGCGGCCCAAGCTCAAGGACGTGCTCGACCAGACTAAGGTCGCCAACAACCCGAAGACCGGGTACGGACCGCAGGACGACGCATTGGCGAGCAAGCACGCACTGAACCTAGCGATCACCGCATCGAATGAACTCGACGAGCTGGTCGTGAAGGCCAGCGCCTTCGTGGACGTGAAGGACATCAAGAAGGACTCCGACGCCATCGCCACGGCGCTCGCAGGGGCCCAGTCCAATCCCGGCACCATTGCGGACGCGAAGGACGAGGTCGAGAAGCGCGTCAAGTCGATCGGCAAGCAGATCACGGAAATCCAGTCGCGCGACACCGAGACGCCCAAGGCCATGGAGCACGTGATCTTCGTGCTGCGCAGCTTTCTCGCGCTCAATGCGCCCGCGCGCGGAAAGGCGCCGAGCGAGGAAGAGATCAAGACCTTCACGAGCGAAGCGCACAACCTGCAGCACGACTTCGGCGTCGTCTTCGGCGAAGGCAAGGTGGTGCAGGGCTTCGATGCGTTCCTGCTCTACGCGGACCTGCTCGAGAAGCAACTCGCGGTGCGCGCAAAGATGGCGCAGGCCAAGGTTGCTGCCAAGCCGATACCGACACAAGGCAACGCAGAGGACTATTTCAAGTCACTCAAAGGCAAGAAGAACGACGAAGTGTTCGCGGCCTACACGGACTATGCAAGTGCCTTCTTCTTCCATGGACAGGTGGCAACGCTCGCCGACATGGACGTGGTCGATGTGTCGGAGCTCTACAAGACCCAGCTCTCGGTGTTCGGTGTGCGAAGACTGGTCTGTACGGGCTACGCGCTGCTCGGCGCACACCTGATGGTGGAAGCTGGCGCTTCGCTCAGGGAGTTCGTGGTGGCCGTGCGCGCGACCGACACGGACATTGCCGCGAACAAGATCGATGAAGGCCACGCCCTGGCCCACCTGACGCGGCAGGGAAAGCACTTCTGGGTATCGAACCACCTGATCGTGATGACCGAGAACGACGGTATCGGACCGAATGCCGTGGCCTGGGAAAAGAAGGATGCGCCGCTGCACAAGCACAGCGGCCCGACGCTGAAGGCCGCGAACCAGGCCCTGGCGGATGCGCTGGCCGGCGGCGGGCGACGACCTGCCCAGCCGGGCGGGCGAAGGAGGTAGGCATGGCCACGAAGAGAGCACCCGCCGATTCGAAGGCCGCGAACCGTTCGACGGCGGCGCGCGGCCTGCCACATCGCAGCTTCGTCGAGCCCGTGGGACGGGTCGACGATGCGGCCGAAGTGCAAGCACACCGCATTGCCGACGCGGTGGGGCGCAGCGACTTCCACGGCTTGCCCGAGACAGGATGGTCGGCAGCTTCCGGGGCCGGTGTGCCGACGATCAGGCGCGCGCCCAAGGACGAGCCACCGCCCGCAAAGGCACCCGCGCCACCCCCTGCCGCTGTGCAGGACCTGTCGCAAGAAAAAGGGCAGGAAAAGGGGCAGCAGCCGGCCGCCGACCAGGCTTCGCACCTGCTGGCAGAGGACGATGCGACCGTCGTGCGCGGACAGATGCGAAAGAGCGAATTCCTGGCCCGCCTGCGCGAGTCCGTTTGCAATGCCGTCGACGAGGGTCTGAGCGGCACTGGCCGGGACTCGCAGGGTTGTCCGTGGATCGACCACTGGCTCGACTACTACGCGGAGCGCAACGCGTCGCAAATCGAGGTCTCGCTTCGCCGCTATGCCCCCGAGGCACGCAACGCGACAAGCGCCGACGCTTACATCGGTATCGTTGCCGCAAGAGTGCATCGAAGCGCGGTGACCTTTGCCCGCACCGGGCAGGTGGTCGGCATTCCGCAGGACCTGCCCGCTGGCGTCATGCCCGGCGGCGAGATGCTCGATGCCTTCGGCGGCATGTTCTTCAAGGCACGTCCCGGCGGGCCGCGTGCGGCGACGCCGCCCGGATCGATTCACGAGGAACTGGGCGAAGGACGGCAGTTGCCGGCAGACGTGCGCGGCCGCATGGAGCCGGTGTTCGGCACGAGCTTCGCGGATGTGCGGCTGCATGCGGACGAAAAGGGCGCGCGGTTGTCGGACCAACTGAATGCGCACGCGTTCACGGTCGGCCGCCATGTCGCCTTCGGTGCCGGGGAATTTCGGCCCGGCACGGTCGCGGGGGACGCCCTGATCGCGCACGAACTGGCCCATGTGGTCCAGCAAGGAAGCAGCACGGCATCGAGCCCGATGACGAAATCGAACGACGGCGCGGGCAGGCTTGAAGCGGACGCCGATCGCTCGGCCGCCGCAGCGGTCGAGTCGCTCTGGGACCGGACGCGCACGTCCACGGGTGATGTGCGCAGGAACGCCGTGCCGCGCATCCGGACCGGACTGCGCCTGAGTCGGTGCGGCAAGAGCGAACGACAAAAGGAGATCGAGCGCCTGGGCAAGCTCCAGGGCGGCTACATGGAGGACAAGCGCAAGGCCGAGGAGGCTCGCCTCAAGAAGGAAGCGGAGGACGAAGCGAAGAAGAAGGGCTTGCCACCGCCGGCCAAGGCGCCGAAGGTGGAACTCGAGGACGTCGTCAAGAAGGACGTGGATGAACACAGCCTCAAGGCGAGTCCGACCACGTCCTGGGACACCGCCGACCAGCCGGCATGGAAGAAGCGTGCCGCTGCCGCATGGGCCAGCGTGGTGGCGAGCGTGAAGGGCACCGAGCTTGAAAAAGTTGCAAAGGGCGTCACGTTCAACTTCGATCCGGCGGCAGCGCTCAAGGGCGGCTTCTATGCCTCGCAGAACGGCAATACGCTGACGGTGGGCATGTCGTGGGTTCAGATCGCCGAACTGGACCCGAAGAACGTATGGGAAAACCTTGCCCATGAGATGGCGGGGCACCTGCAATACGGCACGACCTATTCGAGCGAAATCATGGACGCAGCACTTTCGCCGCTGTCCGCCGATGAGCGCAAGCGAGTGATCGGCGACCCGCAGAAGTTCTTCGAAGCGTACAAATACCCCGAAACCGAAATTTACGCGTCGCTCTGGCAGCGCCGATATCGTGTACCGCCAGGCGGCGGCAAGGAGCTTCCGTCCGGCGGGATCCATCCGGATGACAACATCGTGAAGAGGCTGAAAGTCATGAAGGACGTCCTGCACCCCGATGTCGCGAGGGCCGTGCTCAAGGAGCTGAAGCGACGCGTCGATGCCAACGACGAGATCCTCCAGCGCGACAAGGACTTCTTCGTGCTGAAGGTCAAGGAAATCATGGGGATCAGCTTATGACCGCCGAACAGGGTGACGCGCAACTCGATCGTCTTGCGAGCGATGCCGCGTCGATCTACGAGGATGCGTTCCGGTGGTTCCGGGCGCAGGGGCCTGCGGCTGCACCGTTGCTGCTGCGGGGGCTGGGCGATCGCACCTTGGGGCCGACCGGGCGCTGGCGCATCCTGCTGTTGCTGCGGGAGCTTGCCTTGCCTTCGACCCTGCCGGGAGTGCTGGACGCCTTCCGCGAGGCCTTGGCCCAACGCGATCCGGTCGTGCTCCCGGGCGCGATGGAAGCCGTGGCCGCCATCGACACGGAGGAGGCGATCTCCGCGCTGGTCGAGGTGCTGGATTGCGGCAACGCGGATTTCGTGAATCACGCCGCCGTGCTGCTGGGCGATCGGGTGGCCGGGCAGGGCAGTGGCGCGGCGACCGCGCAGTCGGCGATCATGGGCCTGCTTGCAAGTCCTGTGGCGGCGTCGCGCGCAAGCGCGGTGCGCGGCCTGCTTCGTGCCGGCACGCCGCTCGCGATCGACGCACTGCGACGACACCGCGCGACCGAGCCCGATCCCCAGGTGCTTGAATTGCTGAAGGGGGCCCGGTGAACCGCCGTCCACCGTCCGGCTGGCCGCGACCGCGCATGCGGCTGCTGGGCCGCGACTGGAGCAGCTTCCAGGTGTGCGGGATGACGGGTCTCGTGCTCGGCGCCTCGCTGGCGATGTGGCTGGCGGGGCAGACGGGTCTGTCGCGTACCGTGCTGTGCGGCCTGCTTGGCGTGGCGGCGATCGTGTTCCTCACGCTGGCGATGGCGACCAAGGTGCTCACCGGGAGGGAGTCGCTCGTCTATTACCACCACGAAATAGCGATCCTCGCGTGCTGCGCCTTGGTCCTCCGTACCCGTGGGCTGCCGGTGTTGCCGTACCTTGACCTCACGGCACTCGGCCTGGGCGTGTTCCTGGCGTGCGGGCGCCAGGGCTGCCTGATGGTGGGTTGCTGCCATGGCAAGCCGCATGCGTTCGGCGTCGCCTACAGCGAGGCCCATGCCGACGAAGGCTTTCCGCATCGCTATGTCGGTGTTCGCCTGTTTCCGGTGCAGGCCCTCGAATCGCTGCTGGTGCTGGCCATCGTCTGCGGCGGCACGCTGCTCGTGCTGCAAGGCTGGGCGCCCGGGACGGCACTGTCGTGGTATGTCGCCACGTACTCGACCCTGCGCATCTGGCTGGAGGAACTGCGCGGCGACGCGCTGCGGCCTTACTGGCACAGGCTCTCCGAAGCGCAATGGACCTCGATGCTCATTCTCTCCGGCGTCGTGATCGGCGAGTGGCAGGGGCGCCTGCCGATGTCGCCATGGCATCTCGCCATGCTCGTGTTTGCTGTGTTGTCGATGGCCTGGCTCGCTATCGGACGGTCTCCTCTCCGCATGCTTGGGCTGGCCGGCCACGCGGGCGAGATCGCCGACATCGTGCAGGCGGCGCCATCTTCGGCGCGGTCCATCGATGTCAGGCGCACCTCGTTGGCGATCTGCCTTTCCACGCAAACGCTGGAAGACTCCCAAGCCCTCCTGGTTTCCTTGTCCCGGGCCGACAGGCGGCTCACGGCGGATGAAGCACGTACGCTCGCGCGGCTGATTGCGCGCCTGGCCTTTGCCGGCACCAGCCGCCGTCGAGAACTGCTGGACAGCCGACGCGGCGTGTTCCATTTGATCCTGCGCGGCGAGTCGCGCTGAAGGGAGACTTGGATGGATGACCCGTTGAGAGCCGGGAGTGGGGGCCGGCCCTTGCCACCCCGCACGGTCCTGCGTCTTCAGCAAACGCTGGGCAATCGCGAGGTCGCGCGCCTGCTGGCGGTTTCTCCGTCCTCGACGACATGCGCGAGCGCGACACCACAGGCGTTGTGCGCGCCGGCCGTGGTGCCCCGCGTGCCGCTGAGAGCCCGCCTCGCGATCGCCTGGGGACGGATGACAGGCGACAAAGCCGAGAAGGACTGACGTGGAAAGACGATCTGCGGCGTCGGAACGCGTCCTGGGCATCGACATCGGCTCGACCACCGTCAAGACCGTGGTCGTCGATGCAGCGACGCGCGCCGTCCTTTGGTCCGACTATCGCCGCCACGAGACGCGCCAGGCTGCGGCACTCGACGTGCAGTTGTCGGCGATCGAATCGCACTTCGGCGATGTACCGCCTTCATCGATGCGCGCCTTCGTCACCGGCTCCGGTGCGCCGCCGTTGGCCCCGCTCATCGGCGCGAAGTTCGTGCAGGAGGTGAATGCGGTGACCATCGCCGTCGATGCGCTGCATCCGGATGTCGGCAGCGTGATCGAGCTCGGCGGGCAGGACGCGAAGATCATCATCTACAAGCCCGCGCCGCCCGGTGCGGCGGCTTCCGACCGGCGCGTGGTCGCCTCGATGAACGACAAGTGCGCCTCGGGCACCGGCGCGACCATCGACAAGTGCGTGATGAAGGTGGGCCTGCCAGCCGAGGCGCTCGCGACGCTCGCGTGGAATGCCGACAAGCTGCATCCCGTGGCCGCCAAGTGCGGCGTGTTCGCCGAGACCGACATCGTGGGCCTCGTGAAGTCGGGCATTCCGGCGCAAGAGGTCATGTGCTCGCTCGCGGATGCGATCGTGGCGCAGAACCTGTCCGTGCTCACGCGCGGCCACACCTTGCAGCCGCGCGTGCTCCTGCTCGGCGGGCCGAATACCTACCTGCCGTTTCTGCAGGCCTGCTGGCGGCAGCGCATCGTCGAGCTGTGGCGGGCGCGCGGCCATTCATGCGTGCGCGACGCGCGTCCCGAGGAACTCGTCTTCGTTCCGGACAACGCTGCGCTGTACGCCGCCTATGGCGCGGCGGTCTACGGACTGGAGGAACCGGCCGAGACGGGACGCTACCTGGGCAGCGCTGCGCTGCGTGCCTCCCTTGCGGTAGACAAAGGCGCTCGCGCAATGCTTGCGCAAGGCCCGGCGCTGGTGGCGAGCGATGAAGAGCGCGACGCATTCATCGACCGCTTTCGTGTGCCTGCCTTCGTGCCAGCGGCGTTCTCTCCGGGCCGGCTGGTGGAGGCCTATGTCGGCATCGACGGCGGCTCGACGTCGTCGAAGGCCGTGCTGCTCGATCCGGCCGGCGAGCTTCTGTTCAAGCACTACCAGCTCTCGCAAGGCAACCCGATCGCGGATGCGAAGCAGATCCTGGCGCGACTGCGCGATTTCGTCACGGCGCAGGGCGCCACCTTGCAAGTGCTCGGCCTCGGCGCGACCGGCTATGCGGCCGACATCCTGGAAGAAACCATCGGCGCGGACGCGAACATCGTCGAGACAGTCGCGCACATGATGTCGGCCACGCGCAGCTTCGGCGATGTGGACGTAGTGTGCGATGTCGGCGGGCAGGACATCAAGGTGCTTTTCATGGCGCAGGGGGAAATCCGCAACTTCCGGCTTTCCAACCAATGCTCCGCCGGCAACGGCATGCTGCTGCAGGCCATGGCGAGCCAGTTCGGCGTCGCGATGGAAGACTATGCCGCGACGGCATTCAAGGCGAGGCTCAGCCCGCAGTTCAACTACGGCTGCGCGGTGTTTCTCGACACCGACCGCGTGACCTTCCAGAAAGAGGGCTACGCCAAGGAAGAACTCATGGCCGGCCTGGCGCTCGTGCTGCCGAAGAACATCTGGCAGTACGTGGTGCAGATGCCGAGGCTGGCGCAACTCGGCCGCGTCTTCGTGCTCCAGGGCGGCACGCAACACAACCTCGCGGCTGTCAAGGCGCAACATGACTACATCGTGGACCGCGTGCCGGGCGCCGTGGTGCGCGTGCACCCGCACTGCGGAGAAGCGGGCGCGATCGGCGCGGCCCTGGAGGCGAGGCGTGTCGTCATGCGGCGTGGCGCCAGTCGGTTCGTCGGGCTCGAAGCGGCGATCGGGCTCGGGTACACCACGCGCAACGACGAGAGCACCGTCTGCCACTTCTGCGCCAACGCCTGCAAGCGCACCTTCATCGATGCCGCAACGCAGAGCGGCAGTAAGAGCCGCTACATCGCCGGCTTCTCTTGCGAGAACGGCACGGTGGAGTCGAAGGAGGCGCTCAAGGCGCTGGTCACGCAGCGCAAGTCGCTCAAGTCGCAGTTTCCCAATCTGGTCGACTACGAGGCGGAGCTTGCTTTCAAGTCATTCCATCAGGCGGAGCCGTTGCCTGATGCAGGCACACCGGTCGAGGACGTGCGCGTACGCAGGTCATGGAAGTCCTTCTACCTGGGCATGACGCGCCGGCCATTCGAGCGAGGCTTCGAGCGCTCGTGCGACGACAGCGCGGCGCACCGCGCACGTCTGCGCATTGGCATGCCGCGCGTGCTCAACATGTATTCGACCGCGCCGCTGTTTCGCGCGTATTTCGAAGCGCTTGGCGTCGACAGTCGTCAGATCGTGTTCTCCGACTTCACGAGCGAGGCTCTGTGGGAAGCGGGCAGTCGATACGGCTCCATCGACCCGTGCTTTCCGTCCAAGGTGGCGCAGGCACACGTCCACGACCTGTTGATGGTCAAGCACAAGTCCCGGCCGCTGGACTTCATCTTCTTCCCCTGCCTCACCCATCTGCCGAGCTTCGTGCGGGGCATGCCCGACACGACCGCGTGCCCGATCGTGGCGGGGGTTCCGAAGGTCGTGCGCGCCGCCTTCACGAAAGAGGTGGACTACTTCGGGCAAGCCGGCGTGGCGTATGTCGATCCGGCGATCACCTTGAACGAGCAGCACTACATGAAGATGCAGATGTTCGAGGCCTGGGGCACGCGCCTGCGCATCACGCGCGACGAGAGCGACTTCGCGGTGGAGCAGGGACTTGCTGCGATGCAGGCCTTCGAGAGCGAGATGCAACGGCGCGGTTTGCTGCTGCTGGAGCGGCTCGAGGAGGAGAACAAGGTCGGCATCCTGATGCTGGGGCGGCCCTATCACAACGATCCGGGCCTGAACCATGGCGTGCTGGACGAGTTCCAGGCGCTTGGTTATCCGGTGCTTTCGATTCGCTCCATCCCGAAGGATCCACGATGGCTGGCGCGCTTCTTTGCCGACGAGGAAGCGGAAGAGGGCGATGCGCTTCGCATCGCCGACGTGTGGCCCGAGGCCTACTCGACCAACAGCGCGGAAAAGGTCTGGGCCGCAAAGTTCGCAGCGCGCCATCCCAACCTGGTCGTGCTCGATTTCTCCAGCTTCAAGTGCGGCCATGATGCGCCGACCTACGGGATGATCGACAACATCATCGGTGCGAGCGCCACGCCTTACGCGGCGCTGCACGACATCGACGCCAACAAGCCGTCCGGCTCGATCAAGATCAGGGTGCGGACCTATGCGCATGCGCTTCAGCGGCATGCGGAGAAGCTGCAGGACTTGCGCCAGGCGCGCACCGAACTCGAGCGGCGAATCGGCGAAAAACGGCGGGAACTGAGGGCGCGCCAGGGCGGCGGAGTTTCGGAAGTGCCCGACGCCCTCGACATGGCTTACGCGTCGTACCTGGCCGAAGAAAAGCCGATGGTGTTCGCACGGCCCGAGCCGGTGCATGACCGCGCCTGCGGCGCGCCGCCGCCTTCGAACGTGCATCCGATCACCATCCACCGGTCGCGGCCTCAATCCGCGACCGACTCCGAACACCCACGGAGGCTGGCATGAACAATGTTTCAAACGCGGCGCCCCGCACCGTCGTCTGGCTGCGCGACGAAGCGGCACGCGCCGCCGACATCGAGGAAGAACTGCGCCGCTTCGAACGCGAAGAGCGCGCCCGGCTCGGGCTGGACGGAAAACCGCCGGTTCATTGGCGCGATGCCGCACCGACACGCTTCACGCGCGCCCAACGCGAGCACACCACGCTGCTGTGCGGCGGCTTGACACAGGCGCAGGACCTGCTCATTCAGGGCGCGCTCGCAGGCATCGGCTATCGGGTTCGAGTGCTCGATGTGCCAGACAACGAAGCACTGCGCTTCGGTCGCGAGTTCGGCAACCGGGGGCAGTGCAATCCGACGTATTTCACCGTGGGCAATCTGGTCAAGCACCTGGTTGCGTTGCGCGATGTGCAGGGCTTGAGCACACGCGAGATCGTCGAGCGCCATGTTTTTCTCACCGCGGGCGCATGCGGCCCGTGCCGCTTTGGTACCTACGCCACCGAATACCGCAAGGCTTTGCGCGATGCGGGCTTCGAGGGCTTTCGCGTGCTGCTGTTCCAGCAGCAGGGCGGCCTCAGGCAGGCTTGCGGCGAGGGCGACGGGCTGGAACTCGACCGCAGGTTCTTCCTGGCGGTGCTGCGAGCGGTCGTTGCCGGCGACGTCCTGAATGCGATGGGCTATCGCATGCGACCCTACGAACAGGTGCCCGGCGCAACAGATGCCGCGCTGGATCGCTGCAAGGCCTTGTTGCACGACGCGCTCGGGGATCGAAGCAGCATGCTTGCCGCGCTGTGGAAATGCCGCCGCCTGCTTGCCGCGGTTGCGCTCGACCGCTCGCAAGTCAAGCCCAAGGTCTCGGTCATCGGCGAGTTCTGGGCCATGACCACGGAGGGCGACGGCAACTATCGACTGCAGCGATTTCTCGAAGCCGAGGGTGCGGAGGTCGACGTGCAGCCGGTCACGGCCTGGTTGCTCTACAACCTATGGCAGGTGAAGTGGGACACGCGGCGGCGCATGGCCTTGCCCTCGGATGACGATGCGCGGCACGGGTTGGCCGGAAAGCGCCCGGTGCGCAGGCGGCTCTCGATGATGGCGGCGGAGTCTGCATTGCGAGCCGCATTCGGTGTCTGTGCGGCGCTGCTGGGGCTGAAGAAAGCCCATTTGTCGGACTTCGACGAGATCGCGACGCTTTCGCATCCTTACTACGACAACCATCTGCGCGGCGGCGAAGGCCACATGGAAGTCGGCAAGCTCATCCAGAGCGTTCGCCACCGCAAGGCGCATATGGTGGTCAGCGTCAAGCCCTTCGGCTGCATGCCGTCCTCGGGGGTGTCGGACGGCGTTCAGTCGCTGGTGACCGAGAAGTATCCGCAGGCGATCTTTTGCGCCATCGAGACGACAGGAGACGGCCCCGCCAATGCATACAGCCGGGTGCTTCGGGATCTGTTCAAGGCGAAGCGGGCGGCGCGGGATGAAGCCCGAGGGCGCCGCTCTAGTGATTTCTGACGCCGCCGAATTGCGGACAATCTGCTTTGAAGCGGACGTTGGTGGCAACTACAGTGAGGCGGCGCTGCGCTCGCTGCGCCGGTGGCCGGCATCTGGTGGTCGGCTTTGCCGCTGGCATTCCACGTTTGCCCCTGAACCTGGTCCTCTTGAAGCGTTGCAAGGTTCTCGGTGTGCACTGGCGCGGCTTTTTATTGGAGAACCCTGCCGGCAATGATCGCAACATTGCGTCGCTTGTCGCGCTTTGGTACGAGCAGTTGATACAGCCGGAAGTGCAACCGCTTTTTCATTTGAGGATGCGCCTGCGGCGATCGCGGCGGTGGAAAATCGCAAGGCTGTAGGAAAGATCGCAATCAAGGTCGGCCATTAGACAAAAGGTCGCTGCCTCGGACATGGCAGCACTCTGCCTTGCTGTACCGGCTCAACGGCGACTCCAACCGACTGCACGTCGATCCCCCTGTAGCGCTCGCCGCCGGCTTTCCGCGACCGATTCTTCATGGCCTTTGCTCGTTCGGAAATCGCTTGTCGCGTACTGGTGCGCACACTCTGCGACAACCAGGCAGTCCGGCTGAAGGAAATGAGCGCGCGGTTCTCTGTACCCGGCCGTGCTGCAGTCGCGCTTGCCTTCGGCGGTCGTGGCGCAGTTGTGCGTCGGTGCCAGGGAACTCGCTGCAAGGCAGGCACTGGGTTTTGGTCTTGCCACGGAGGTGCTTTCGGTCGACGGCTTCGCCGACGCGGCGCGCGCACGCGTGGCCGACTATGTTGAGCGGCGTGCAGGCCTAGCAGCCATGCGCCGCGCTCGAAACACGGATCCCGCCATGGACAGCCTTGGAAAGCAGCTCAAGACCTATTCGGTGGGCCTGGGCTTGCTTGCCCTTGCCAAGGGGACTCTCGAGCAAGCCAGCTATATCGCAATGGTCAAGCCGCATCTGCGGGAGGTCGCTCTGCGTCACAACGGAAGTTGAAGAGGCACGCAAGCGCGGCTACGCCGTTGACCACGGGCACTACGCGAAAGGTGTCACCACAGTCTCGACGGCCGTGCTGGACGAACTCAAGAAGCCGTTGATGGCCATCAGTGCCGTGGGCATCGGCGCGCAGATGACGAAGACCGACATCAAGGCGCTTGGCGAGGATCTGCGCGAGCGCGGGGCTGAAATCTCGAGTGCGATGGCGGGGCGCAAGGGGGCTGGTTCGATTCGCGCGATTCGGTAGCGCTGCCGTCTTGGGCATGGCACCTTGTCCCGTGTTCGGCGAGGTGCCGCTCGATTTCATCGATCCAGCGTTCCAGTTCGTTTGCTGGTCGCGCATTCAGCGCGGGGAAGGTCCCGACGATGCTCGCGTGCCATTTTCCAGACAAAGCTGATTCCAGCTGTGCGGATCTCCATCCGCAAGCGCCGGGGAAAACCCTGAGCATCACGGGCGCGCTCCTTTGAATTCAACGACTTGCAAGCCATGTGCCGATTGGCATGTGCGTTGCTATTCACGATTTGCCCTGGCCGCCACGCGCCGCGAAGAGAAGTGGCAATTGCATTCGGCGCCGGGTCCGTGCTTTTTGCAAGTCCAAGAAGGAGACAGATCAATGAACAGAACCGACAAAGTCCTGGCGCGCGCTCGCGTGCCTGGGCACCCGAGCGCAATCACTGCGCTTGGCGCCGCACTCATCGTGGCAGCCTGCGGGGGAGGGAGCGATGGCGCTGGCGGTGGCGGCGGCGCTATCGGCACGAGAACCGCTAGCGCATTTTCGGCGGCCAAGCCTGGCAACGATGTTCCCGGCGAGCCGCGCAATAGCGCGCCCACCATCCGCATCAACGTGCTGTCGTCCAAGCCCCACCTGGTGTCGGGCGACGACGCGCTGGTCGAACTGGAAAAGCTGGCGCCGCAACCGAGTCAGGATTTCTCCGTCACGCTCAATGGCACTGACGTGACCGATGTGTTTCAGACGCACCCCGTGACCGGCCGGCTGATCGGCAAGCTCACGGGTCTGAAGCTGGGGGCCAACGACCTGGTGGCCAAGTTCCGCGGCTACCGCGCGCACCAGGTGCTCACCGCGTACCCGGTGACCGGGCCGATGATCTCTGGCCCGCACGAACAGCCCTTCGTGTGTGGCTACGAAACCTTCACCCGCATGGGCGGCCAGAAGCTCACGCCCACGGGCGACGACAAGTGCTCTGTCGTGACCCGAGTCGACTACTACTACCGCAACACCGCCGGCGGCAACACGCGGTTCGTGCCGGAAGAAATCACCTCGTACCCGGCCAACATGAGCTATCTGACCGTGAACGGCAAGTCGGTGCCCTATGTGGTGCGGTTGGAAAGCGGCACCATCAATCGCGCGCTGTACCAGTCGGCCATCTTGCATGACGTGCTCAACGAGCCTGCGCCGTCGCCCACGTCGCGACCGGCCGGCTGGACCGGCGGCGTGATCTATCCGCTAGGGGGCGGCTGCCAGGGCGGGTGGTTCCAGCAGGGCAATGATTTCGGCACGCTGATCAATCCCACCTACCAGAGCCGCGGGCTGGCGGTGACCACGTCCACACTCAACGTGTTCGGCACCAACTGCAACGACCAACTTTCGTCCGAGACGATTGCGATGGTGAAGGAACGCTTTATCGAGAACTTCGGCGTACCCGACTACACAATCGGCACCGGCGGCTCTGGGGGTTCGTACCAGAGCCACCAGACCAGCGACAACTATCCGGGCCTTTTCGACGGTGTGGTGGTGAGCCAGGTGTTTGCCGACGTGACCTCGTCGACCATCTTCAAGCTGCACGACTCGCGGGTGTTGAACAACTACTTCAACGATCCGGCCACGAGCGCGTTGAGCTACACGGTCGCGGAAAAGCAGGCCATCTCGGGCTACCTGCAGATCGGCAACATCTCAAACATGAGCAACAGCGCCGGCCGGCTGGACCCGGTGGTGTCCTTCCCCGCGGGCGTGCCGGCGGCGCAGCGCTACCACCCGATCAACAACCCGACCGGAGCGCGCGCCACCGTGTGGGACCACACGATCAACGTCTATGGCAAGACGGCGCAGGGAGGCTTTGCGCTGCGACCCATCGACAACGTGGGCATTCAGTACGGCCTGAACGCGCTCAACGAGGGCAAGCTGAGCCTCGAGAAGTTTCTGGACCTCAACGAGCGGGTCGGCGGTGTGGACCGCGACATGAAACGTACCGCAACGCGCACGGTCGGAGACATCGAAGCGCTGCGCCGGGCCTACCAGTCGGGTCGCATCGTCAACGGCGCCGGGGGGCTCGCCTCTACCGCCGTGATCGACCTGCGCGACTACAACGATCAGACGGTCGGCGGCGACATTCACACCAAGATCCACTCGTTCTCCATGCGCGAGCGCCTGCGCCGAGCCAATGGCGATATCGGCAACCACGTGATGTGGACCAAGGGCGCAAGCAGCGCCGAGGCGTTCGATGCCATGGACCGCTGGCTGCGCGCCGTGAAGGCCGACGCTTCGGATCGCACGTTGGCGCAGAAGGTTCGCGCAGATCGCCCGGCCGACCTGAAGGATGCCTGCTGGGCCAATGGCCTGAAGTACGAGGAAGAGCAGACCGCATTCGGCCCGGGCGCCTGCAACACCTTCTACCCGGCAGGCACCACACCACGCATGGCAGCCGGGGGGCCGCTGGTTGACGACATTGCCAAGTGCCAGCTCAAGCCGCTCAACCCGTCGGACTACGGCGTGATCTTCAGCGGCCCGCAATGGGCGCGGCTCAACGCCGCATTCCCCGAAGGCGTGTGCGACTGGACGAAGCCGGGCGTTGGCCAGCAGCCGCTAGCCGGTACGTGGCTGTCGTTCGGGCCCTCGACGGTGAATCTCCTGTTCGACATCACGGGCCAGCTGACGCCAAGCCTGCCGCAATGATCGGTCGGCCGCCGGGTGCGCCCGGCGGCCGATCTTTCCGGCTTTTCCTTCCACTTCTCCTTCCAACCACCTGCCGCCATGCGGAGTGAAACTTGAACGCCTACAAAAAGATCCTTCCAGCCATCGCGCTGATGGCAGCCACCGCTGCATCGATGAGCGCCCATGCCCAGAATTTCCCCGATGGCAAGCCCATCACGCTGGTGGTGCCCTTTGCCGCCGGCGGGCCCACCGATCGCGTCGCGCGCGACCTTGCCGAGGCCCTGCGCACGCCGCTGGACGGTGTGAGCATCGTGGTGGACAACACCGTCGGTGCAGGCAGCACCATCGGCAACGCCAAGGTGGCGCGCGCCAAGCCAGATGGCCACACGCTGCTGATCACCCACGTGGGCATGGCCACCACCCCCGTTCTGTATCGCAAGCTCCCCTACAAATACGACACCGATTTCGAGTACCTGGGCATGATCAACGACGTGCCCATGACGCTCATCGGCAAGCCCGACCTGCCGGCCAACAACTTCAAGGAACTGCGCGAGTGGATCGCCAAGAGTTCCGGCAAGGTGAACCTCGGCAATGCAGGCATTGGTTCGGCCTCGCACTTGTGCGGGCTGCTGTTTCAAAGCGAGCTCAAGGCCGAGATGACCACCGTGCCGTACAAGGGCACGGCACCGGCCATTGCCGACCTGATCGGCGGGCAGATCGACCTGCTGTGCGACCAGACCACCAACACCACCGGACAGATCGAGGCGAAGAAGGTCAAGCCCTACGCGGTGACCACCTTGAAGCGCCTCAGCACGCCCGCGCTCAAGGACATTCCGACCCTGGACGAGTCGGGCCTGAAGAACTTCCAGGTGACGATCTGGCACGGCATGTACGCGCCCAAGGGCACGCCAGCGCCAGTGCTCAAGAAGCTCAACGATGCGCTCAGGGTGGCTCTGAAAGACCCGGACTTCATCAAGAAGCAGGAAGGCCTGGGCGCGGTGGTGATGGCTGACAAGCGCGAGGAACCGGCCGAGCACAAGAAGTTCGTGCAGGCCGAAGTGGAGCGCTTCGGGCCGGTCATCAGGGCCGCGGGCATCTACGCGGACTAGGAGCCCGGTGCGGTGAAGCGGCCGCAGAGCGCAAGCAGGGTAATTCCGACCTCCCGCTTGGCGAAGCGCGTCCCTATGATCGCTTCCCATTGTTGCCAACCCAAGCGGCACCGCTTCCCGCTCCTGTGTCATTGCTCCTTTCGGCTGGGCGTACCGTGTTGAGGCTCGCCGAGCCTTACCGTGCCAGCCTGACCGGCTCCCTGGACGAGCTTCGGGAACATCCCGCGCCGCACACGCGATGGTGGCGCTGGCTCGCCGTCGGCGCGTGGGTTTGCCTGGCCGCGGCGTCAGGTGCGCTGGCCTATCTTGCGGCCGAGCGCAGCGGCATCCGCTCGCTTCAGCAGGGCACGTTGCATCGGCTCGACATCTATGCAACCAGCCTGCGCAGCGAACTCAGCCGCTACGAGTACCTGCCGCAGGTCCTGTCGTTGAGTCCTGATGTTCTGGACCTGCTGCGCTCGCCCGGCGACGACAGCCTGCGGCAAGACGCCAACCGCTATCTTGAAACCGTGAACGCCCACGCACAGGCGAGTGCAAGCTACGTGATGGACGCCACTGGCCTGACGCTGGCCGCCAGCAACTGGGATCAACCGGGCAGCTTCGTGCACATGAATTTTTCGTACAGGCCGTATTTCCACGACGCGATGCGCGGCGTTCCGGGCCGCTTCTATGGCATCGGCACCGTGAGCCGAGAGGCCGGCTACTACTTCTCGTTTGCCGTTTCGGACGGCGGGCGGCAGATTGGCGTGGCAACCGTGAAGGTGGGCTTGGACAAGCTCGATGCGGCGTGGTCGAGTTCGGCCGACAAGGTGCTGGCCATCGACAGCAACGGCGTGGTGGTGCTGTCGTCCGTGCCGGGGTGGAAGTTCCGCACGCTGCACCCGCTTTCCACCCAGACGCAGGCGCAGCTGGCGCAGACGCGCCAGTACACAGAGGCAGGCACGCTCACGCCGCTGGCCATGCGCGAGCACCAGCCCATGTCGGGCGGTGCGGCAAAAGTGGTGCAGATCGGCGCCGACAGTGCGCCCGGCCGGTCGGCCGCCGTCCGCTTCGGGCCCGACCTGCTACTGGACGCGCGGGCTGTGGAAGGCACCGACTGGAAGCTGATCATGCTGTCGGACATGGGTCCTGTGCATGCGTCTGCGCGCACAGCGGCGGTACTGACCATGTTCGCGCTGGTGTTCCTCACGCTGCTGGTGCTGTTCTTCCAGCAGCGCCGCCGCATCGTGCACCAGCGACTGGCTGCACGCGAAGCGCTCCAGCGCGCCTACGACGAGCTGGAACACAAGGTGCAGCTGCGCACCGAGGCGCTGAGCGAAGCCAACCAGCATCTGCAGACCGAGGTGGCCGAACGCAAGAGGGCCGAGGAGATCCTGAAGAACACGCTGGAAGACTTGGTGCAGACCGGCAAGATGGCCGTGTTGGGCCAGATGTCTGCAGGCATCACGCATGAGCTGAACCAGCCGCTGGCGGCGCTGCGCACGCTGTCGGCCAACGCTGTGGTGTTCCTGCAGCGCGGGCAGGCGGAGCAGGTGGACCTGAACTTGCGCACCATCTGCCAGCTGACCGACCGGATGGGGCAGATCACCGCGCAGCTCAAGAAGTTTGCGCGCCGCTCGGGCGTCGAACTGCAGCCGGTGCCGCTGGCGGACGTGATCAGTGATGCGCTGTTCCTGCTGGAGCAGCGCATCAGGCAGGAGCACATTGAGCTCGAGCAGCGGGTGCAGCCAGGCCTGCATGCGCTGTGCGAGGGCAACCGGCTCGAGCAGGTGCTGGTGAACCTTCTGGTCAACGCGTTCGACGCAACCGCGCTGACGAAGCCGCAGGGCCGGCGCCGCGTGCGCATCGTTGTGTTCCGCTCGGGCGCCAACGTGGTGGTGGAGGTGCACGACAACGGCCCGGGCATTGCGCCTGAAGTGGCGCAGCGCGTGTTCGAGCCCTTCTTCACCACCAAGGACCAAGGCCTTGGCCTGGGGCTGGGGCTGGCTATCTCTGCCGGCATCGTTCGCGACTTCGGCGGCCTTTTGCGGGCGGGTCGCAGCGAACTGGGCGGTGCGGTTTTCATCGCAGTGCTGCGCCATGGACAACGGGAAACATCACATGCCTGAATCGAATGCAATGGAAGTGCTCTTCGTGGAAGACGACCCGGCCGTGCGCTTGGGCAGCACGCAGTCTCTGCAGCTCGCTGGCTTGAACGTGTCCGGCTTTGGCTCGGCCGAGAAAGTGCTGGAGCGGCTTGCACCTGGCCTGCGGGGCGTGCTGGTCACGGACGTAAAGCTCCCGGGCATCGACGGACTGGAGTTGCTCTCGCGCGCACTGAAGATCGACCCAGCGCTGCCGGTGATTCTGGTCACCGGCCATGGCGACATCACCATGGCCGTGCAGGCCATGCGCCTGGGCGCCTACGACTTTCTCGAAAAGCCTTTTTCACCCGAGCAGCTCACCGATGTGGTCCGTCGCGCAATGGAAAGGCGCGCGCTGAGCCTGGAGGTGGAGCAGCTGCGTTCAAAGCTGGCTGGGTTCGAATCGATCGAGGCCCGCCTCATTGGCCGCTCTTCAGTCATGCAACAGCTGCGGCGCCTGGTGCGCGACGTTGCAAGTTCGGACGCCGATGTTCTGATCCTGGGCGAGACCGGCACCGGCAAGGAGCTGGTGGCTCGCTGCCTGCACGAAGGAAGCCGCCGCCGCGCAGGGCACTTTGCCGCCATCAACTGCGGCGGCATGCCCGAGACGCTGTTCGAAAGCGAGATGTTCGGCCACGAGGCCGGCGCCTTCACGGGAGCGGCCAAGCGGCGCATCGGCAAGATCGAGCATGCCCGCGGAGGCACTCTGTTTCTCGATGAAATCGAAACCATGCCCATGAACCTGCAGGTGAAGATGCTGCGCACGCTGCAGGAGCGGCAGTTCGAGCGGCTGGGCACCAACGAGCTGCGGCCCATGGATTGCCGGGTGGTTGCTGCCACCAAGGCCGACCTGCTGGCCGCAGCGCGCGAGGGCAAGTTCCGTGACGACCTGTACTGGCGTCTTGGCGTGGTGCTGCTGCAGTTGCCGCCGCTGCGCGACCGGCGCGAGGACATCCCGCTGCTCTTCACCCACTTCGCAACTCAGGCCGCCTTGCGGCACGAGCGCGAACTGCCCACCGTGGCGCCGCGCCACCTGGAGGCACTGGTGGCGCATGCATGGCCGGGCAACGTGCGAGAGCTGCGCAATGTCGCCGACCGCTTCGTGCTCGGCCTGTGGGACGGCGAGGCCGGCGTGCGCGAGCTCACTCACATCGAACGCACGCTCGACGAGCAACTGGCGCAGTTCGAGCGCTACCTGATCAACGAGGCCCTTGAAGCGTGCAACGGCAGCGCGGCCGCAGCAGCCGAGCGCCTGGGCCTGCCGCGCAAGACGCTGTACGACAAGATGCGACGCTTGGGGCCCATGCGGGCAGCGGCTTGAACCGAGCTCGCCCAGGGAATGGGCGCTACGTCACAGCAAAGATTCAGGAGGCCAAAGTGTTCAAAATTGCGATCAGCTTCGTGCTGTTGTGTGTCCTCGGCGGCTGCTCCCTTCCGCCCAATCCGTACTCGGCGTGCTCATCGGGGCCCGGCAGCTATGCCTGTCAGGTCGAGCGGTATGCAGACGCTGGAAGCTAGTGCAGTGCGCCACTCTCTGTCTTGCATTTGAGCCGGAAGTGTCTGCTGAGTCACCGTTGCGTCATGATGCGGGTGCGCTGGATGGCGTCAGGCGCCGCGCGATCCGCTCAAACATCGTGGACGACGCATTGCCGTCAGGGGAAGCATCAGGCCCCAGGGTGGTGCTGACCGCGATCGTGATCTTCTGCGCCGGCAGGTAGGCCATCGTGCCCGCATAGCCGTAGAAAGCCGGGTTCTGCATGAGCCATCCGTTGGATACAAAGATACCCAGGCCGTAGTAGCGCGAGCGCGTCCACGGCGCGAACGCGGCGGTGCGTGGTTCCAGAAACTGCGCGTGGCTCTCGGGCGAGATCAAGCGGCCCGTGGCGATTGCCTCCGCCGAGCGCATGACGTCGGGGATGGTGCTGGTCATGATTGCGCCTTCGGCGGTAGACCACGAGGGGTTCCAACCGGTGCTGTCCTCATAGCTTCCCCGAACATTCAAGAAGGCGTGCAGCACGGGCTCGGGGATGAAGGGCGTCGAGTCGCTGCGTGTCTCGCGCAGGTTCAGCGGTTCCAGAATGCCGGTGCGGATCAAATCGGCGACCGGCTTGCCGCTGGCCATCGCCATGACACGCCCGAGGATGACGAAGTTCGCGTGCGAATACAAAAAGCACGTGCCGGGCTCGCACTTCATCCCCTGCGCCAGGCTGATCTGGATCAGTTCGTCCTGGGTCCATTGCCGATCAACGTCGCCTTTCAGCGGAATGACGTCCGGGTCCACGTATTCCGCATAGCCCGACGTGCTGCTTGCCAGCATGGCAAGCGTGATCTCGCCGGCTCGCGGGTAGTCGGGCAGCCATTTCGACAGCTTGTCGTCGATGCTGAGCACGCCTTGGTCTTGCAATTGGAGCAAGGCGGTGGTCAGGTAGGAGATGCCGATTGCGCCATTGCGCCAATGCATGTCCACGGTGGCCGCCTGGCCGTGCGCGGATTCGCCCCAGGCCTGGCTGAGGACCGGTGTGTCGCCCACGCTCACACCCACGATGGCCGAGCGCAGGTCGAGTTCGGCCATCGTCTCGCGCACGACCTCGCGCACCAGATCGGCGGTCTGTGTCGCGTCGACGCAGTTGGATTCGAGCTCGACCTGCCCGGCTCGACAGACCGCCATCAGATTGCCACCGCCACCGCCGCCGCACGCGGCCAGACTCAGCAGGAATGGCAGCGACCACGTAAAGCCCCGAAATTTGGGTTTTTTCATGTGGCTATCGCTTCCTTGTGAACACGCCGCCCGTCTGATCTTCCACAAAGGCCTCGATCTGCACACCATTCACCACGCCTGAAGCTTCATTGAAATCGACTCTCATCACGCTGCCTTCGCCTTCGCTCCAGTCGAAGATGAAAGTATTTCCGCTCCAGTGGCGCAAGGGGTAGACCGTCACGCCGCCGGGGCCCATCTTCAAGGTCAAATTGCCGGCGCTGGCTTCGACCACCGCGTCGCCGAAGTAGCTGTTGGCATAGGTGCCGGCATAAGCCGTGGCGGCGAGGGCTGGAACCGGCGGGGCCGGCGGCGTTTGGCCAGCCAGCGAACCCAAGGGATCGTTGATCGGCTCGAATGCGGCTCGCGTGATGGAATACCAATCACGCGTGACCTTGCCGTACTCGACCAGATCATCGAAAGACGAGTTCAACGCCTCCGGAACCCCCACGGGCATCGCGTTCGTCAGCGTGACAATCGCCAAGCCAGCCGATTGCATGATCGAGAAGGACGTGCTTGCGCCTGCCGTGAACGCCCCTGAATGCCCCAGCTTGACGCGGCCAGACGGCGCGACAGTGACGACGAAGCCATAGCCATAGCCGCTCGAACGCGCGGAGACACCATCGGCCGGGCCCCGGTCGATCTGCACGTTCAAGGCGGGCAACAAGGCATCGGCCTTGACCACCTGCCGACCCTCGTAGACGCCGTTTTGCAGAACCATGGCCAGCCAGCGCGCCATGTCCTTGACGCTGGAACTCACGCCGCCCGCGGGAGATTGGGCGTCTGGCTGACGCAGATACAGCGGCTGATAGTTGCCACCCCGCTTGACGTGCAGCGAAGCGCGGTTGCTCCGCTGCATGAAGTCGGCGTTGCGGGAACTGGTGGACGCCATTCCCAGCGGCCGATAGAGGTTCTGCTCGCTGATCGTTTCCCAATCCATGCCGGCGGCCGTGGCCGCGGCCTGCGCCCCGGCCGTGATGCTGAAGTTCGCGTAGCCATATTGCGTCCGGAAGCCCTGGTTCGAAACGTAACGCAGGCGCTCGAGGATTTGCCCCCGGTCGTAGCCCAGCACTTCGAGCATGTCGCCCGCGCCGGCCGGCAGGCCCGAACGGAGGGCGTAGAAGTCGCCTATCGCCACTTGCTGCGTGACCGCGTCGCTGGCCAGCTTGAAGTCAGGCATCACACTGGCAACCCGCGTGTCCCAGTTGACGGTTCCGCCGCTCACCAGCGTGGCCATCGCGGTTGCGCCAACCGACTTCGACACCGAAGCCAGTTGAAAGACCGTGTCCGTGTCGACCGTTTCAGGCGAACCCAAGCGGCGCACCCCGAAACCCTTGGCGTAAACGGTTTTGCCGTCCTTCACCACGGCCACGGCCATGCCCGGAATGCCCGAGCGGCGCATCAGATCGGCTGCCAATGGGTCGATCTGGGCGATGGCCGCGTCGATCTGAGCCGGCGGGATGGCCGGAAGCTCCGTCGCCGAGACATTGGCGCCACCCGCGCCACCGCCACCACCGCCGCAGCCCGCGAGCGCGAAAGCACTCACGAATGCGATGCCGTGCAGCGCGCGCAAAACCGGGGATTCGTGTCTCATGCACTTTCCTTATTCACGCGCAAATGCTGCTCGTTGTTCGTCATGCCGCCGCTCGCTGCCAGACCGTCGTTCCGGTGTGCATCTCCTCCTGGCCGTCCACCGTCACCATGAAAAGTTCGTACAGGTCGCGGCCTTCGTTGCCCGGGATCTTGACGGTCATGCCGGCTTCGTTGTCGCTCACCACGCGCAGCAACTGCTCATTGTTCAGCATGACGTAGCCCGGCCTCTCCGCCAACTCGCCCATGCGATAGATCACTGGCGAGTGCAGGCGGCTCTGGGTCGAATCGGGGGACTCGTTGGCAAGACGCCATTGGCTCCCCACGCGCGCGCGCCACGCGGGCGGCAGCGGCGTGTCCAGCGGCAGAAGTCGTTCGCCCAGGGGGCCCTCGCCCCAGTACAGCGCGTTGGCCGAGAGCGTGCGGGTGATCAGGTAGAGATGCCCTTCCACGGTCTGGAAGCGGTAGCAGGTGGAAGTTTGTCCATCCGCCCACCAGCGGCCATCGGTGCGGGCGCGCAGATTGGCCTGCACGAGAGTCCAGCCAGCTTCGCTCCAGCGGCGCAGGGTCAGCGAGCCGTCGGCCGCCGCGAGGACTTGGAAGGGGGCGGTGTAGTTTGCATAGACGCCTGTCAAGACATCGAGATCTGGAGCAGGCGACGCCGCGGGAGGTACTGCCCCGGCAATCGCCGGCGGCAGCGTTTTGATGGCGCCGCGCTCTTGGGCTGCGCGCAGCAGCAGGCCCTCGGCCAACTGGCGCATGCCGTAGTCGAAGCCGTTGCCGCTGATCAACATGGCCAGCCGGGCTTCGGGTAGCACGAAGAAGTCGGCATTAAAGAAGGCGGTGCCACCGTTTTTGTTCCAGGCCAGCAGCCCCGCAGCATCCAGGCCCGGCTGCCGCACGGAGTCCCACCCCAGGCCCCAGCGCCATGACGAAGCCGAGGGGTTGATGCGCGTGCGGGCGCCCTGTTCGACGCCCATCTCGCGCACCGCGTCGGCCGAGACGATGCGTCGGCCTTGGTAGACGCCCTGGTCCAGGAACATTTGCGCCAGCTTCAACATGTCGGTGGGGGTGGTGAGAACGCCGCCGGTCGCATAGGGCGCGGGCATTTCCTGGGGAAGGCTGCGGCCTTCGGCGTACGGGTGTACATAAGTGCCTTCGGCGGCAGGCGTCACCGGATAGCCCGACAGGGTCATGCCCAGGGGGGCGAAGATTTCGCGCTGGACGAATTCGTAGAAGGGCAGCCCGGTCAGCGCGCGCACCAGCGGTTCGACCATGGTGAAGCCGTCGTTGCAGTACACCGCGAGTTCCCCCGGTTCGTGCTTCAGGTGCGAGTTCGCCAGCTCCTGCAGGGTGTCCTGCGCATAGTCCAGATAAGGCACGAACATGAACGCGTTGTGCATGTTGGTACCCGGGAAGCCGGAACTGTGGGACACCAGGTGGCGCACGGTCACCCGCTCGTAGCCCGGGGAGAGCATGGTGAACCCGGGCAGCAGTTCGACCAGCGGCTGGTCGAGCGCCAACTGGCCGCGGTCGCGCAGGATCATCACGACCAGCGTGGCGATTACCTTGGCGACCGAGCCGATGTAGACGCGCGTGTCGGGGGTCGCCAATTGCCCGGTATCGCGGTTGGCGTAGCCAAAGGCCTCGCGCCAGACTACGCGGTCTTCATCAAACAGCGCCACGGACACGGCGGTGGTGGCGGATTGAGGTCGGCCGAGCGCGGCCTGGATGGCCTCGCGGCACCACCGCACCGATTCACGGTCGGCCAGAGCGATTGGCGTGCCGGAACCACTGCTGCCGCCGCCGCAGGCCTGCAGCAGCGGGGCGGCAAGCCCGGCCACGGCCGAACCCAGGTAGGCGCGACGCGAAATGCCGGGAGTGGAGAACGCGGAAGGCTCGATGAGGGTGCGGGAAGCGGTCAATGGCGAATCAGTCATGGATTGGCAGACGTTGGATTGGCTCGGTGGCGAGTTGAACACCGCCCTCCGGCGCACACATCGGACCTGGCTCCCAAGCGCATCCTTGAAGCTAGCGGCTGGAGAGATAGGCCAGCACGGCTTGGACTCGCCGGTGGGCGTCGTCGTCGATCTCCAGCCCGAGCGTCATATAGATGCTCGTGAGGTGATTGACCACGGTCTTCTCGGAGATGAACAGGCGCGCGGCAATGGCGGCGTTCGAGCGGCCTTCGGCGACCAGGGCGAGCACGCCGCGCTGGCGGGGCGTGAGTTGGGCCGCGGGTGTGCCGGCCTGGTCGGCGCGTGCGAGCAGTTGTTCGACGACAGAGGGGTCGAGCACGATTTCGCCGGCGATGATCCGGCGCAGGTCCGACAGGAAGTCGTCGATGTGCGTGATGCGTTGCTTGAGCAGATACCCGATCCCACCCCCATCGGCGTCGAGCAGCGCACGCGCGGAATGCGCCAGCACGTATTGAGACAGCACGCAGACCGGAATGGCGGGCCAGGTGCGGCGGATCTCCAGCGCGGCGGCGAGTCCCTCGTTGGTGAAGCCTGGCGGCATTCGGATGTCGGTGATGACGAGCGCGGGCGACTCGTCGCGCACGGCAGCGATCAGTTCGTCGGCGGTGCCGACCATGCGGACGATCTCGAAGTCGCCGTCCGCGAGCACCACTTCGAGGCCGCGGCGGATCAGCGCCTCGTCTTCGGCAATCACGACCCGCAGGGGATTTGCGCCCATACCTTCGTCCCTCCTTCTGGTGGCATGTCCACGCCGCTCGCACCGCCGAGCGCCGCGACCCGGTCGGCGATGCCGGCCAGGCCGGTGCCGAGTCGCGGATCGATGCGGGCGTTGCCGTTGTCGGTGACGGCGACGCGCAGGTGTGCGCCATCGGCATGGAGCGACACGGTGCAGCGCGTCGCGCCAGCGTGCTTGATGACGTTGGTCAGCGCCTCGGCCACCACCAGATAGGCTGCGGTTTCGGCGCTGTCGCCGACCCGTCCCGGCACTGCCGCATCGAGGCGGGTCGGGATCGGCATCGACTGGACCAGTTCTTCCACCGCCCCGGCGACGCCCAGTTCGACCAGCGCCGGCGGCACCAGATCATGGACGATGGCGCGCAGCTCGGCCGCGGCCTGGTCGATGGTGTCGCGCAGCGCAGTCGCGCGTTGCGCCACTTGGTGCGCCGGTGTGGTGGCGATGCGTTGCGCCTCGATGCCGATGAGCACCAGTCGGGCCTGCAGCCCGTCGTGCAAATCGCGGCCGATGCGCCGTCGTTCGGCATCGGCGGCGCTGAACAGCCGTTCGCGCGACTCAACGACCGCTTGCCGTGAGGCGCGCAGTTCGACGGTGAGCCGTTCGCGCTCGAGCGCCAGCGCGACGAAGTTGGCGGCACGCTCGACCTCGTGCGGGTCGCGCAGCAGATCGCCGTCGTACTCGATCACCGCCACTGGCGCGCCGCCCAGGTCGATCTGGTGGCGGGCGCGTCCGATCCCGCCCTCCGCCTCGGCGGCAATCAGGCCCTCCGCGTTCACCCAGTGACGCAACTCCGTCGACCAGTAGCGCATCGCGAGGGTCGGGTCGCCCAGCGCGGCGACCAGTGCATCGCGGATCGGAATGCGCGACGCTTCTGAATCGCCCAGCCACGCGCCCAGCGTCTCCAGGTCGGCGGTGCGGAGAAAGCCGCCGCGCAGGAACGCGATCAGCACCACCAGCGGCAGTGCCGCGACCGCGATGATCTGAAGCGAATCGCGTATTTCCCCCTCGGCGCCGTACTCGGACGACCCGATGCGAAACACCCACGCCATCAAGGGCACGAACACCATCACGAAGATTCCGTAGCCATAGACCACGCCCAGCGGCCGGCGATGCTCGGGCCTGGCCCGGAGCAATCGCGCGATCAGGACGATCGCGACGGCCACGCTGAGCGCTGTGGTGGCGAACGATTGCGCCATGCTGAACATGCCGGCAAGACTCCAAACGGCGGTCGGCGCCGGCGGATCGAAGAAGTAGCGCAGCACTTGCAACCCGGTTCCCGCGAAGTACCCGCCGGCCACGAGCGCGCGTTCCCCCGGCGAGGAGAGCCGCCCGGTCGGGAACGCCACCAACAGATGGACGAGCGCCCCATAGAGCGTCGGGACCACCGCGTTCACCATCAGGAACGCCGGCACCGTGGTGTTGTTGAGGCCGACGATCCAGACCCCCACGCCGGTCCACACCAGCAGCATCCCGACGCCGTTGCGGGGGCGGCGCCACCAGGCGATCAAGCCCGCCGCGAGGTAGATCCAGAACACCACCGGCAAGGCCCAGACCGTCGCGACCGCCAGCGGCGGCAGGCCCTCGAAGGTGAACAGCGGAAACAGCATCAGGCCGAGCACGACGCCCAGCCCGCCCAGCATCCACAACGCCAGCCCAAAAGGGGACGACAACGCACCCCGTGGCGAGGCGGGGCGGTTCATCGAGTCACGGCAAATAGTCAACCGCGACCGTGGCCTGCAGGCTGTTCTTGGTCACTTGATCTTCCCTCGTCTGGTGTGGATAGGCGGCTTGGCACCAGGCGCTCGATTTGGGATGCGGCATGCCGTTGCTGTTGACGACGCTGCAATCCGCCGGATCGATGATCAGCGCCTTGTTCGGGTCGCACTGCGCTGCCGCGCATTCGGGGAACGGCGCTTTGATGACCAGGGTGTAGCGGTTGTCCTTCGCGTCGGTGAAGCGCACCTTGATGGGATAAGAAGGCACCGTGCCCACCCTGAACCCCGCGATCTGGCTATGGCTGGGCATGGTGACGTCCTGCTTGTCCTGCTCGCAATTCGGATCGCCGGCCTCCCTGCCGAAGGCGCATACGCCGTATTTCTTGAGCAAGGGCTGGGTCACAAGGGGAGCCTGGCTTTGAGGCACGCCGAGCGCCAGGGAAAAACCGCCCGAATAGGTGAACTGCCCCTTGGTTTCCAGGCCGCGATCTCCGCCCACGGCAAAGATCAGGCCGTCACCCAGTTCGCTCATGAACCCGACGGCGTCATCCACGGAGAACCCATAGGCGCTCATCCCGAGATCGTCATGGATCAATTTGACGTAAGGGTTGAACGTCAACCGGGTGTCGTTTTTGACGTACTGCTGCAAGTGGTTGTATTGCAGGTCATGGATGTACATGGGCTGGATGGTCGCATGCGTCCAGCCTGGAATCACCGTGTCGACCAATTTGTTCGCCCCTGAGCCGCAGCCTTCGTTGAAAGGCACCCAGCCATAGATGTGCAGGAGGGCCTCCCAGTAGGTGAAGGTCGCCAGCCTTTGCGGCATCGCCTGAGGGCATCGATTGCCGGCATGCAGCGCCAGGTACTGATCGTGGCTCTTCTTGAAGAAAGCCTTGACCGCTTCCATCTTGACTTTCAGTTCATCCGGGCAGGGGATCTGTTCGGTGATGTAGCCGCTCGCTTGTTCTTCCGCTGTCCATGCGACGCAGGAACCCCACAGATTCTGGATGTTCTGGACCGCTGCGCCGAAATTGCCGGCCTTCTTCTCGTTGTTGTCGCATCCGCCCTCGATGCACTTCATCACGGTCAACACCGGCGGAAGATCAGGCGGGTTGACGGGTTTCACGGGCACGTCGTGGTCGTTCAAGGTGCCGGTGCGCTGGGCAAGGATGTTGTAGCCGCCCGGCAATTTCCGTTCGTACAGGTTGTAGACGGGCCAGCCCTCGCCGACGGCGCCGGCCTGCAAAAACGCATTCAGGGCGCTTCTGAACGACGGCAAGGACCTTGTCGATCCGCTGTATCCGATATAGGGATTGTTCTTCGGCCCGATCGCCACGGGCAGATAGACATGGTCCACGTACGAGATGTTGTATCCCACGTTGTCCGGCCTAAGCCACCGCGTTGTCTGTCCAGCCGGAGGATCGAGGGAATCTCCCAAGGTGAATTCCGACAGTTGCGCATAGATGTCTTCCGGAAGCCCCTCCGTGCCGGCATAGATACTGAGCGCGCACTGAGCGCCTTCCCCGATGCACGTCACGCTGGCCGGTGTTGTCAATCGCTGGTCCGAGTCCAGGCGCAGCCTCTCATTTCTGTCGGCCAGCACGACGCGCCCGCCATTCCACCAGGTGATGTATTTCGCGTTCGGCAGGGTCCCCGCCGGAAGTTCGCTGAACAGGGGGAGCGTGATCGTCACCGACGAATTCGGCGGTATGCCCTGGCCCTCGTTGACATACAGCCTGTAGATGTAGTTGGAGGGATTCGGATCCTGCGTGCGCAGACATCCTTGAACCCACTGGTCTTCCTCGTTCTTGCCGATGGCCAGAATCGGATAGATCGCGCCATCGGAATCGTTGTTGATGGTGATGGTCTTGGGCGCGACCGCCATGGGCTTGTTGTCATGGTCCAGGCACGTCACCGCGCCCGGGGCGCTCGCGGGAGGGCCCGGGGGAAGCGCCGGGTTGGGGGCGGTCGAAGGGATGGCGCCGACATCCGAACCGGAGCCGCCGCCGCAGCCCGCCAGCGCGAAAGCGCCCGCCAGGGCGACGGCGCGCAGCGCGCGTGAAATCAGTGCGTTGCGTGTCATGAATTTCTCCTCCGTTCTCAATAGGCTTGCTGGAACGCCACGACGATGTTCGCCAACTCCGCGCGAGCGGCGGCGCAATCCTCGAACGACCAGAAGGCGGCGTTGTTGACGAACACGCTGTAGACGAGCCGGCGTCCGCTCCTGGCGTCGATGAAGCCGGCCTGAGTCATGGCGATGGCGATAAGCTGCCCGGCTGCGGTTCCCGCGATGAGGTCGCCGTCCTTGATTCGGACATGCCCGGCCGCCGGTGTGCCGAGGCCGTTCTGCGCCTGCGAGCCGTCGACGCCCAGGACCGCCATGCCGTTGCGGATTGCGATGCCCGTGGGGGTCTGTGCGATCGCGCCGAGGAAGCCCGCGATATCCGACGCGGTCGTCCGATTGTTGCCGTTCGAGCCTGCGCCGTCGAAGGGATAGGTGCTGGCAATGCCGTGACTGCCGAGGACTTTCAGTTCCTCGGCCAGGCCATCGCTGCAATCCCGGCTTCCGGCCTTGACCGCCGCCAGGCAGAGCATCAGATCGGCGCCGCGGTTGTAGCTGACCTTCAGGATGACCCTGACGTATTCCGACAGCGGCGGGGACACGCGTTCCGCCACCCGGGCAGCGTCGAGATAGGCGCTCGCATCGGGCAGTGCGCCGGCAGCGGCCAGGGGCTGGGCCGCGACCGTGACCCCGGCCCGCGCCAACGCCTCGATGAAGGCCGTCCGCGCGAAGGCCGACGGATCGGCGATCTGGGACATCGTCAGCACCGGGGTGCTGTCCGCCGCAATGGACCCGCTGACCCGGACCACGCCCGGGCTGGGCGTCGTCACGCTCAGCGCCCCGGCCGGACCGGCGACCGTGGTGACATCGTTCTCGATCGTGATGGCCGCGCTCTTCGGACGCCAGTCGATGGCCGGCTTCTCGCCGTTCCGGCCGGGCGTCACCGTGATGTCGATGACGTTCTCGTTGACCCAGATCGGCGCGATGGTTCCGGATGGAAAGTTGCGGTAAGTCTCGAACAGGCGATCGTCGATCAGAACATCGCCGGTGATGGCGCCAATGCCTGCCGCCTTGACCTGCGCGGCCAGCGCGTCAAGCGCCGCAAGCGGATTGCTGTTCTTGACGAAGGCACCGCCCGGAAAGCCGGTGTAGGTGGAATTGTGGTCAACCTCGGGCAGGTTGTTGAAGGCCAGCGTGCCATCCGCCTGTTCGCGCAGCCCGAAGCTGAAGTCGCCGGAGGCGACGAGAACCAGGTCTCCGGCGAGCACGCCGTTCGAGACCTCTCCGACGCGGTAGACCGGCGTGTGGAACCGGTAGTCCGCGCCATATCTTTCAAGCGCCGTCGCGACGCTGAAGACCTTCATCGTCGAGGCAGGCACCAGCGAGGTTCCTCCGGCCTGGTTGAGCAGCACCCCGCCCGTGGCGAGATCGATCACGTGAATGCCCCATGTGGCGGAGGCGAATGCCGGTTTGGCCTGGACTGCCGTGATGGCGTCGCGAACGGAGGGAGGCACACGGCCGGACCCTCCTCCGGCGGGAGCACCTTCTTCGATGGGAACGGTAATCGACACAGGGGCGGAACCACCGCCACCGCAGCCCGTGAGCGCGAAGGCGCTGGCGAAGACTGCGGTACACAGCGCGCGTAAGAGCAGGGGTTGGGGTGTCATGGGGCCCTCGACAGGTGCTGCGGCATGGGTGATGTTCGTGGTCGATCCGTCGAGTGAAACATTCATCCCCGGTCCTGCGCATCGGACCTGGCTCCCAATCGCTGACGGTGCTGTGGGAGGCTGCCGATCGGGTCTGCGGCAAACGCCTAGGCGTTGATCCCGATGTTGGTCGATGCGATGGAACGCCATGGCCATCTCGTGCCGCCGAACAGCCGGAAGGTCATCCGGCTGGCCGCAGGTGGAGACACGAACTTGCAGGCATGAAGCCGCTTGGTGGCGGCGCCTAAACCAGAACGCGTCGCTCTAAGGCAACCGCGAACCGCCCGCGAACGCCACGACCTCAGCCAGATCGGCCACATGGGTCTCGAACTGTTTGGCGAGTGCCTCAAGCTTTCTTCGTCCTGCCGGAAGCAAGTGCACCTCCACCTGTCTTCGGTCGGTGGTGCTCGGCTGGCGCTTGACCAGTTTGGCTTCCTCACAGCGCGAGACGAGTGCCACGACGCCATGCGGCTGCGCTTGCAATCGCTCTGCGATCTCACTGATCGATGCCCATTCGCGACCTGGGAAACCTTGAGTGTGCAACAGCACCTGGTACTGGAGCACGGTGATGCGCTCGGCGCGGGCGGCGTCTTCGCTGAAGCGAAGAAAGCTGCGCAGCCTGTACCTGAACTCGGACAGCGCTTCGAGGCGCTGCTTGTCGACGGATCCTCGAACGGCGGGCATGGACGGCGTTGAAAGGGGAGGGGAGCTGAATGTAACAGCGGGCCGGCAGCAAGGGTAATTGCTCACAGCGTGAGGTATTAAACCTCATAACATGACCTACCTGAATGCGACCTGACCAAGGTCGCAGTCCCCGCGCCGAGGTGGGAGCCATTCCCACAAGCCACGGCTTTCAACGGCCGGCGCCTGTCCGTTTCCGTTTCAACCTCCTTGATCCAAAAGTAATCTGCCTATGCAAATCAAGAGCAAGAAGAATTTCGCCTCCGGGCTCCTGTTCGCTTCCGTCGGGGCGGCGTTCGCGCTGGGCGCCACCGGCTACAACGTCGGCAGTGCGGCCCGCATGGGGCCGGGCTACTTCCCGCTGATGATCGGCGTCTTGCTGACTCTGCTGGGGCTGGTCGTGGTCGCGGGCTCCCTCACGTCCAGGCGCGTGGGCGACGGAGACCCGATCGGCAGGATTGCCTGGAAGCCGCTGGGGTTCGTGATCGGCGCCAACGTGCTCTTCGGCATCCTGCTCGCGGGCATTGGGAGCATCGGGCTTCCCGCCATGGGGTTGGTCATCGCCATTTATGCGCTCGTCATCGTCGCGTGCATGGCCGGGGCCGACTTCAGGATGAAGCTGGCCGTCATGCTCGCGACCGTGCTGGCAATCGGCAGCTATCTCACTTTCATTGTCGGCCTGAAGCTGCAGTTTCAGGTATGGCCGACCTTCATCAGCGGTTGAGCAAGAGCCGACACCATGAATGATCTGATCAACAACCTTTCGATCGGTTTTGCGACCGCCGTCAGCCTGCAGAACCTCATGTACGCCTTCATCGGCTGCCTCCTGGGCACGCTGATCGGGGTGTTGCCCGGGATCGGCCCGACGGCCACGATCGCCATGCTCCTGCCGGCCACCTATGCGCTGCCGCCAGTGGCCGCACTGATCATGCTGGCGGGCATCTACTATGGGTCGCAGTACGGTGGCTCGACGACGGCCATTCTCGTGAACCTCCCGGGCGAGTCATCGTCCGTCGTGACGGTCATCGATGGGCATCAGATGGCCAAGCAGGGGAGAGGAGGGGCGGCGCTTGCGGCGGCAGGCCTCGGGTCCTTCTTCGCGGGCTGCGTCGGCACCTTGATCCTGGCGGCCTTTGCGCCACCGTTGACGGAAATCGCGTTCAAGTTCGGCCCTGCCGAGTACTTCTCGCTGATGATCCTGGGGCTGATTGGTGCGGTCGTCCTGGCATCGGGGTCGTTGATCAAGGCGATCTGCATGATCCTGCTGGGACTGCTCCTGGGCCTGGTGGGAACGGACGTCAACTCCGGCGTGGCGCGCTTCACCTTCGACATTCCGGAACTCACCGACGGGCTCGGCTTCATCGCGATCGCCATGGGCGTGTTCGGCTATGGCGAGATCATCGCGAACCTTGCTCGTCCCGAAGATGAGCGAGAGGTGTTCACCTCGAAGGTGACGGGGCTGTTCCCGACCAGGGAAGACTTCAAGCACATGGTGCCTGCGGTGCTGCGCGGCACCGCGCTGGGCTCCTCCCTGGGCATCCTGCCGGGAGGGGGCGCGCTGCTGTCGGCCTTCGCCGCCTACACGATCGAAAAGAAGATCAAGCTCAAGGCCGGCGAGGTTCCCTTCGGAAAGGGCAACATCCGCGGCGTGGCGGGCCCCGAGGCAGCCAACAACGCGGGCGCGCAAACCTCGTTCATTCCGATGCTGACCCTGGGCATTCCACCGAACCCGGTAATGGCGCTGATGGTCGGCGCCATGACGATCCACAACATCCAACCCGGACCGCAGGTGATGACCAGCAATCCGGAACTGTTCTGGGGCCTGATCGCGTCGATGTGGATCGGCAATCTGATGCTCGTGGTCCTGAACCTGCCGCTCATCGGCCTCTGGGTCAAGCTGCTCACGATCCCCTATCGCTGGCTGTTTCCCGCGATCGTTCTGTTCTGCGCCATCGGCGTGTACTCGACGAACAACAACGTGTTCGACATCTGGCTGGTGGCGATCTTCGGGATCGTTGGCTATACGTTCATCAAGCTCGGGTGCGAGCCGGCTCCTTTGCTGCTGGGTCTGATCCTTGGACCGATGATGGAGGAGAACCTGCGGCGTGCCCTCCTGCTCTCGCGCGGCGACTGGAGCGTGTTCGTCACCCGGCCGATCTCGATGGGATTGCTGATCGCGGCGATGCTGCTGCTGGTGATCGTGTTGTTGCCCTCCATCCGTTCCAAGCGCGAGGAGGCGTTCGTCGAGGAGGTGGGCTAGCCTCTTGACCTTCAAGCGCCGGCGGACGCTTGCTTGATCCCCTGGCGTGGATGTTCCTGTTCCGAACAAACCGAGCGTGACAATCGGTGCTGCCCGGTCTGCGAACGCGGCGTCGCCGTGCATGCAATACTGAACCGAATGGCGCAAAGGTTAAAGGAACAGAACATCATGATCTTCAGGAAAATCGCGGCTCGTGTCGCCGCGATCGCGCTCTTGGCCGCAGCGGCCCTTACCTCCGGGCAGGCCGCTGCGGCAGATCCGATCAAGGTCGGCCTGGTCGTGCCCGTGACAGGGCCATTCGCGTACATGGGCCGCCAGATCGAGGCCGGGGTATCGCTGTATCTGGCGGAGCACGGTGACACCGTCGCGGGCCGCAAAGTGGAGATCGTGCTCAAGGACGACGCTGGCGTGCCTGCGACCACCAAAAGACTGGCGCAAGAACTTGTATTGAACGACAAGGTCGCGGTTCTGGCTGGTTTTGGGTTGACCCCGCAAGCCTTTGCCGCGGCCCCCGTCGCGACACTGAGCAAGACGCCCATGGTCGTGATGCAGGCAGCGACGTCCTCGGTGACAGAGAAGTCTCCCTTTATCGTGCGTACCAGCATGACGCTGCCGCAGGTGACTGTCGGCGTGGCGGATTGGGCGGCCAACAACAAGATCAAGAAGGTCGTATCGCTGGTCTCGGACTTCGCACCCGGCGTCGATGCCGAAACCACCTTCAGGGAGCAGTTCGTCGGGAAAGGCGGTCAGGTGATCGAGGCCTTGCGGATGCCGATGATCACCACTGATTTCTCGCCGTACCTGCAGCGCGCCAGGGACGCCAATCCGGATGCGATTTTCCTGTTCCTGCCGGCGGGCGATTCGGCGGCCATCTTCATGAAGCAGTTCGCGGAACGCGGACTGGACAAGGCGGGGATCAAACTGATTGGGACGGGCGACATCGTGGATGACGATGTACTCGGACAAATGGGCGACGTCGCGCTCGGGACGATCACGTCACACCACTATTCCGCCGCGCATCCTTCCGCGTTGAACAAGAAGTTCGTCGAGTCGATCGAAAAAGCCAACAAGGGCATGCGGCCCAGCTTCATGGCCGTCGGTGGCTACGATGGCATGCGCGTCATCATGGAGGGCCTGAAGACGACGAATGGCGCAGGCGGCGAAGCACTGGTCAATGCAATGAAGGGGCAGCAATTCGATAGCCCCCGAGGCCCAGTGCTGATCGATCCGCAGACCCGCGACATCGTCCAGAACGTGTACATCCGCAAGGTCGAACGCGTCGGGGGCAAGCTGTACAACGTGGAGTTCGACACCCAGACGGCCGTCAAGGATCCGGGGAAGGCGAAGTGAGCGACGCATGTCCGTGTCAGGCATCATCGCGGCTTCCCTGATCTTGTTGGGCAATCGCGCCGCGGAGCCGCCTTTTGAATCCCGTCTCGACCACTTCGCTTCGCTACTTCGCGGAAGTCGTCCGCACCGGGTCGATCAGAGCGGCGTCGGAGACGCTGTTCGTCGCCTCGTCGGCAATCAGTCGGCAGCTTGCGCTGCTTGAGGACGCGCTTGGCGCTCCGGTGCTGGAGCGGCGGCAGGGGCGAGGAAAAGTCAAGCTCACCGCCGCGGGCGAAGCCCTCATGCGCTACTACAAGAACGTGGGCAACGAGACACGCCGACTTCACTCCGAGATCGAATCTCTTCAGGGCCTGAAGCGGGGCGGCATCAATTTCGGCATGCCCGAGTCGCTGGTGCGCGATCTCATGCCCAAGTTCCTGTCCCGCTTTTCCAATCGCTATCCGGGCTTGTCTTTCAATGTGCATGTGGCCGGCAGCCCGCGACTGGCGCAGATGGTTCTCGAAGACGAGTTGGATGCCTGCTTCACGTTCGGAGACGTCGCACTGCAGGACCTTTCGGTGCTGTACTCGCGTCTGCTGCCGCTGTTCGTGCTCGTGCCCAAGGGCCATCCGCTGGAGCATCGCGAGACCCTGCGTCTAAGCGACTGCGCCGAGCACAGCATGTCCACTCTGGATGCGTCGCTGTGGGCCAAGCAGCAGTATGACGAGATGCTTGCCAAGGCCAAGGTGCGGCCTCGGGTGGCGCTGGAGACGAACTCGTACGAGCTCATGCGCAACGTCGCGGCGGAAGGCATGTGTCTGACCTTCACCACCCGCCCACTGGACGATCCCTTCGGCAACCCGCGCGCGGGCTCCTATATCCCGCTCAAGGATCCGCGTGCCAGGCCGCAGCGCTTTGCGCTCAGCGTGCACAAGGGGAGAAACCTCCCGCTCGCGGTCGACACCTTCCTCGGTGACCTGACGGCGGTCCTCGAGGACATCGAGCGCCGCGCCAAGGCCGGCCGCGCGCCCGTCTGAGACGCTACCCGGCCGCCAGTTCGGCCGGGGTCTTGTACTTCTGCACGGCGGCGAAGCGGCTCACCAGATACTCGCCCGACTTGATCGGTGCATGCCGGGGGGCACCGGAGGCCGGCGCGAACTCGGGCAGGCAGGCCACGGGCGTGTCGTAGTCCAGGTTGAAGAAGGTGGGGATTGAATAGCGCTCCTTGCCAGTGCGGTTCGCCACCCGGTGTGGATTGGACACGTACACGTCGTTGGTCCAAACCTTCACAAGGTCTCCGAGGTTGATGACGAGCGTTCCCTCGATATAGGGCGCTGCCACCCATTCGCCGCTTCGGGTGCGGAGTTCGAGCCCGCCGATCGGGTCCTGCGCCAGCAGCGTCAGCATGCCGTAGTCGGTGTGCGCGGCCGCACCCAGTTCCAGATTGGTAAACGACTGCTGGGGCGGGTAGTGGAAGAGGCGAGCCTGCACCATCGGCTTCTTCGCATATTGCAAGAAGAAGCCTTCTTCCTTGCCCACGGCCGCGGCAAACACCTTCAGCAGATTGCGGCCCAGCTCGATGCTCGCGTTGAAGTAGCTCATGGCTGCCTGTTCGAGCCAGGGCTTGTCTGCCGGCCAGTGGTTGGGGCCGTGAAGCGGGCGCCCCGAGGCCACGTCGGAGTCGGTCAGCGGCAGGTCCAGGCCCAGTTCGTAGCTTTCCTTGAGGTCGGGTTTGTGGCCCGGATGCTGCGTCACTCCCATGGGCATGAAGCCACGGCGGAAGCGCTCGTCGATCTTGTCGCGCAGGCGTTCTTCCATCGGCAGCGACATGTAGCGCCGGGTGGCCTCGAAGACCCCATCGATGGTTTCCTGCGGTATGCCGTGGTTCTTCACATAGAAGAAGCCGGTGTTGGTGCAGGCAGCCTTGAACTGCTCGACGAGCGGCTCGATCGGGCCGCCCGCGAGCCAGGCTCCGAGGTCGAGGACTGGCATTTCTTCGGCGGACGCACGGCGCGGTGCGTCCACCGCGTGTTCGGAGGACGAGTGCATTGGATGGGCTCCTTGGTTGGCTAAGAGGGATTGATCAGGTGCCGCGCGACAGGTCGGTGAAGGCGTCGGCCCAGAAGATGACGCGCCGTGCGATGGTCTTCACGATCGCATGCAGCACGATTCCGATGAGGGACAGGACAATGAGGATGGCGAACATGCCGGCGGCATCCATCGAGAAGTTGCGCTGCAGAATCAGGTAGCCCAGCCCCGCCTGGGCGCCCACGAATTCGCCGACGATCGCGCCGATGACGGCCAGCACGATCCCGATGTCCAGCCCCGCGAAGACGTAGGGCAGGGCATGCGGCAGTCGCACCATGCGGAACACATGCCAGCCGGAGGCGGTGAAGGCGCGCATCAGGTCGATCTGATCGCGCGGCGCAGAGCGCAGTCCGACGATGGTATTGGCCAGCACCGGAAAGAACACGATGGTGGCCGTGATCACCACCTTGGAGGTGGTCCCGAAGCCGAACCAGAGCACGAAGAGCGGCGCAACCGCCACCTTGGGCACGGTCTGGAAGGCGACCACGTAGGGATAGAGCACAGCTTCGAGCACTGCGCTCTGCCCAATGAGGGCACCCAGCACGAAGCCGGAAAGCGCCCCCACCGCAAAGCCCGCAAGGATCTCGTAGAGGGTCACGCCGAGATGCGGCCAGATCTCGCCAGAGGCGAGCGCATCGTAGACCGCACGCGCAACGCCAGCCGGCCCGGGGAAGATCAGGTGCGAGACATTCAGTGCGGTCACCGCGACATGCCAGCCAGCGATCACTGCGACGAAGAACATCGCAATAAGTGCGCGGCGCCGCCCGGGCGTGAGTTTGTTGGCCGGGCTTTCCGGGTTGGGGGTGGTTGTGCTCATCAGTCCAGGCCTCCGCTGGCGTTCAGGTTGGCGCGGATGGAGGACACGTACCTACCGAAGCCCTCGGTGTTGATCAAGTCCAAGGTGCGCGGCGATGGGAGCTCGACGTCGATCACCTGGGTGACGCGTCCTGGCCTCGGGGACATGACGATCACCCGATCGCCGAGGAAAACCGCCTCGGGAATGCTGTGAGTCACGAGCATGATGGTCGCGCCGGTGCGTTCGCGCAGCTTGAGCAGCTCCACGTTCATGGTCTCGCGTGTCATGGCATCCAGTGCCCCGAAGGGCTCGTCCATGAGCAGAAGCATCGGATCGTTGACCAGCGCACGGGCGATGCCCACGCGCTGCTGCATGCCGCCGGACAACTCGTTCGGGTACTTGGTCTCGAAGCCGGACAGGCCCACGAGGTTCAGGTAATGCATGGCCCGCTCACGCGCGGCCTTGGCATCGCGGCCCTGGATCTGCGCGGGTACCAGCACGTTCTGAAGAACGTTGCGCCAGGGCAGCAACACGGGCGCCTGGAAGACGACGCCCACGTCCCTGCTCGGGCCGACATGCTCGCGTCCGCCGAGTTCGACGTTGCCGCTGCTGGCGCGCTCCAGGCCCGCAAGGATGCGAAGCAGCGTACTCTTGCCGCAGCCGCTGGGACCGACGACGGTCACGAACTCGCCGTGCCGGACACGGAAGTCGATGTCCTGGAGCGCGACGACGTTGCCGCCATCCTTGGAGCGGAAGGTCTTGTGCAGGCGGTCGAATCTGAATGCAGGCGCCTTCGGTTCAGACGCCAAAAGCGAACTCATCGGTGGTCTTTCTTGAATAGGGCGGCCCGCGCCATCCAGTCGTCAATGCGAGCGTTTGCGTCTCGACGCTGTGCGTCCGGGATGAACGCCGCCTCGAAGCTGTTGCGCGCGAGCTGGGCCAGCTCGTTGTGCCCAAGGCCGAGTTCGCGCTGGCAGGCCAGGTAGTTGTCATTGACGTAGCCGCCGAAGTAGGAGGGGTCATCGGAATTCACGGTGACGCACAGGCCCGCTTGAAGGAGGCGCTTGAGCGGATGCGCAGCCAACGAGTCGATCACCTGCAGCTTGAGGTTGGACAGCGGACACATCGTGAGCGGCGTGCGCCGCTGCGCGAGCATCTCGACGAGCGCGGTGTCGTCGATGCACGCGTTGCCATGGTCAACGCGGTCCACCTGCAGCAGTTCGACCGACTCGCGCACATACGCTGCGGGACCTTCCTCGCCTGCATGGGCCACGACCTTGAAGCCCAGAGCGCGGCAACGGCGGAAGAACTCGGCGAACTTGGCCGGCGGATTGCCCACTTCGGCGCCCCCGAGGCCAAAGCCCGGAAGGCGGCCGTACCAAGGCTCCAGTTCTTCCAGCATGGCGAGCGCCTCCGTCTCGCTGCGATGGCGCTGCGCCACCGGGATGAGGCCGCTGGTGATGCCGTCCTCGGCCTGTGCCGCGTCCATCGCCGCGAAGACGCCTTGCATCACGGTGGCAATGGGTACGCCGCGCATGGTGTGGCCCTGGGGGCCGAGGAACATCTCCGCGTGCAAGACGCCGTCCGCGTGGGCGCGCCGGAGGTAATCGCGCGTCACATCGAAATAGTCCTGCGCCTGCACAAGCACCCGGCAGCCGTCGTAGTAGAGGTCCAGAAAGTCCTGCAGGTCAGTGAAGCGGTAGGCGGCGCGCAGTTGCGCCTCGGACTGCCAGCGGATGGCCACGCCGTTCCGGCTTGCCAGCCGCAGGAACAGATCGGGCTCGATCGAGCCTTCGATGTGCATGTGCAGCTCGGCCTTGGGCAGGCCGGCGACGAATTCTTCAGGCGTCATCTGAACGGATTCAGGCGCCATTGCAGGACTCGGCGGCATCGATCACGGCGGCGTGGTCGAAGCGGTTGATCGCCTCCACGAAACCGGGCTTGAGGTAGAGCATGGATTCGGGCGGCAGGGTGCGCTTGATGAGACCGTCCTTGAGCATCAGGTCCTGCATACGGCCATAGGCGGCTGGGTTCATCGCGCCGATCAGTTTGCCGCCGTTCATGGTGTAGGCGGCGGACATGGATTCGAGCTGCGATTCCAGCAGCGCCAGATCCCACTTGGCAAGTGTTGCTTCATCGGCGCCGGTGGGCTTGGTGCTCGGGAAGTTCTTCCAGTGGATCTTGCGCGTGCATTCGGGGTTGGTCTGCGCGAAGAGCGTCGCCTTGGCCGCGCCGCGCGAGATGGCCTCCACCATCGCGGGGTCCGAATCGATGGTCTTCTGCATCGCGGCGAAGGTGAAGTCCGGCAGGGCGCGCCAAGCCGGGTCGAAGATCACGCGCATCTTCGTTCCTGCATTTTGGAATCCAGTGAGTGCAGAACCCCAGAACATCAGAGCTTGCACGCGATCGGACTTGAGAGCCTCGAGTGCGGGGGCACCGGCACCGGTGGCGATGATCTGTACGTCCGAATCCGGGTTGATGCCGTTGGCGCGCAGGTAGCCTTTGAGTAGAGGCATGCCGCCCGTGCCCAAGCTGAAGATGCCGATCTTCTTGCCCTTCAGGTCGGCCACAGACTTGATTGCACTGCCCTCGAGGATGCCAATGCCCCAGTCGATGACGCCAGTGCCCATGAGACCCCGCACCGCCACGTTGTTCTCGGTGTTGGCCTGGATAAGGCCCGTGGAATTCACCTGTGCAAAGTCCACTCCGCCGGCCACCATCTGCTGAATGCCCTGGAGCGAGCCGCCGGTGGTAACGATCTTGACGTCATAGCCCTCTTCCTTCCAGTAGCCCAAGGCAATCGGAAGCGTGAGCCAGGGGTAGGTCACATTGACCACCTGAGTACCCAGTGCAATGGTGACTGGCTTCAGCGGCTTTGTGCCCAGCTGCTGGGCTTGAGCGCTCAGGGCCAGCAGGCCGAGCGCGGCGCCAATGGCCCGCACGGCCGGGCGCTTGAATCTTGAGAGGAATGTGAGCTTCATCGAGGTCTTTGAAGGGGTGACGTGCGATGAAGGTTATCGGTTGGAATGCCTATCGTGGGATCAATATTTAGACAGTAATGTGCGAATAGTTAGATCATTGATTTGGGTGTTTTGTGCTCAAGATTGGGGCAATCCGCACCCCGGGCGGGCGCTATACAGGCAGGGAGGCCGTGCGCGCCGAATGCGGCACACGCTTGGTGCGTTCGACGGAAGCCACACTGACTAATCGGCGCGCCACAGCTTGCGTCGGTGGTCGCCGTGCCTGCGAAGTAGCGTCCCACGGGACCGTCCCAAAAACGCCCTCACAATGCACGAGGGCCTTTGGTTCCGTCATCCAATTTTTCACTGGAGTCTTCGCAATGGGATCTGTTCTGTTCCGCAGCGGCGCGATGGTCGCTGCCGTTCTTTTCGCCGCGTCCGTCGGCGCCCAAACCCAATCGGCCCTGCATGCGCAGATCACGCCCATCGTCGGCGGCATGTACCCTTCGCTGGAGACGCTCTACAAGGACCTGCATGCCAATCCCGAGATCGCGTTCCAGGAGGTGCGCACCGCCGCAAAACTGGCCGATGAAATGCGCAAGCTCGGCTTCGACGTCACCGAGAAAGTCGGGGGCACCGGCCTCGTCGCGATTTACAAGAATGGCGCAGGTCCGACGGTGCTGGTTCGTACCGAACTCGATGCCCTGCCGATGGAAGAGAAGACCGGACTGCCATATGCGAGCAAGGTGAAAACGCAATCCAACGGCCGGGAGACTTTCGTTGCGCACAGTTGCGGACACGACATCCACATGGCGAGCTGGGTCGGCACCGCGCGCACGCTGCTCGCGATGAAGGATCAGTGGAAAGGCACCTTGATGTTCGTGGCGCAGCCCGCCGAAGAAACCGTCTCCGGCGCCAAGGCGATGATTGCGGACGGTCTGTTCAAGCGATTCCCCAAGCCCGACTATGCATTTGCGCTGCACACGTCGCCGTCACCTTACGGCTTCGTCGGCTACAAGGTCGGCCCGGTCAGCTCGAATTCCGATTCGCTCGAAATCACCTTCAAGGGCCGCGGCGGCCATGGCTCGGCGCCTGACAAGACCATCGACCCCATCGCGATTGCAGCGCGCTTCGTGACCGATGTGCAAACGGTGGTGAGCCGCGAAAAGGATCCGGCGGAGTTCGGAGTCGTCACCGTCGGTGCGATCCAGGGCGGCACTGTAGGCAACATCATTCCCGATTCAGTGGTGCTGCGCGGCACCATCCGTTCGTACAAGCCCGAGGTGCGAGAGAAGCTGCTCGCAGGCATTCGTCGGACCGCCAATGCGGCAGCGATGATGGGTGGTGCGCCCGAGCCGGTGGTTGAACTGGTGCCCGGCGGTGCGGCCGTCGTCAACGACGAGGCCGTGGTCGGTCGCACCGTCACCGCGCTCAAGGCAGCGTTCGGCGACCCGAAGGTAGTGGCGGTGCCGCCCATCACCGCGAGCGAAGACTTCTCGGAATTCGTCAATGCCGGCGTGCCGTCGATGTTCTTCTTTGTCGGCGTGCTCTCGCCCGAAGACGTTGCCGCGTCGATGAAGCCCGGGGGCAAGCCGCTGGCCTTCAACCATTCGCCCTTCTTCGCGCCGGTGCCCGAGCCATCGATCAAGACAAGCGTGGAGGCGATGAGCGTCGCGGTGCTGACAACGATGGCACCCAAGTAGTGTCTTTTGTGTTGAATCGTGGGCGACCGCAGAGGCGGTCGTCTGCGGCCGGTTGGATATGCTCGCTTCATGACTTCCAACACCTTGCTTGCGCCGTCTCGCCACCTGCCGGACTCGCGTTACGCGGCGCTGCGCCTCGTGGTGACGATCCTGCTCATGACAGTGGGCAGCAGCGGCATGTACGTGGTGTCAGTGGTGCTGCCCGCCGTGCAGGCCGACTTTGGCATCGCGCGTTCGGACGCATCGCTTCCGTACACCTTGCTGATGATCGGCTTCGGCGCCGGCGGCGTGCTGATGGGCCGCCTGGCGGATCGGTTCGGGGTGATGTGGCCGCTGCTGCTTGGCGCAGTGGGCGTGGGGCTTGGCTACATCGCCTGTAGTTTCTCCCGTGGCATCGTGGCCTTCACTGCCGCGCAGGCCGTGCTGGTCGGCTTGTTCGGCAGTGCGGCGGTCTTTGCGCCATTGGTGGCCGACACCTCGCTGTGGTTCGTGCGACGACGCGGCATTGCCGTCGCGCTGTGCGCGAGTGGCAACTACGTTGCCGGCGCGGTCTGGCCACCGATCGTGCAGCATTTCGTCGAGACGGTCGGCTGGCGGCAGACTTACTTCGGCATGGGCGTGTTCTGCGGTGTGACCATGGCGGTGCTCGCGTTGTTCATGCGACCCCGCCCGCCGGCGCTGGCTGCCGCGCCGGCCGTCGCGCCGGCCGTCGCGGCCAGCGGCGCGACGGCCGCGTCGTCTTCGGCTGCGCTGCGCCCATTCGGTCTCAGCATTGGCACGGCACAGGGCCTGCTGTGCGTCGCGGCGACAGCTTGTTGCGTCGCCATGGCCATGCCGCAGGTGCACATCGTGGCCTACTGCGGCGATCTCGGCTATGGCGCCGCGCGCGGCGCGCAGATGCTGTCGATCATGCTGGGCTTCGGCATCATCAGCCGGTTGGTCTCCGGGGCGATCTGTGACCGGATCGGCGGGCTGCGCACCTTGCTGCTGGGGTCTGCGTTGCAGGGGCTTGCGCTGCTGCTCTTCCTCCCCTTCGACGGGCTTGTGTCGCTGTACGTGGTGTCGGCCCTGTTCGGACTTTTTCAGGGCGGCATCGTGCCTTCCTACGCCATCATCGTGCGTGAGCATTTCCCGCCCGCCGAAGCCGGTGCGCGCGTCGGCACGGTGCTGATGTGCACGCTGTTCGGCATGGCGCTGGGCGGCTGGATGTCGGGCAAGGTCTTCGATCTCACGGGAAGCTATCACGCGGCCTTCCTCAACGGCATCGCATGGAACCTGCTGAACCTCACGATTGTCGCGACGCTGCTGCTGCGCACGGCGCGATGGCGCCCGAGGACATCGTCGAGACACTGCGAGCCAGCACCGTGACGAGGATTCAAGGGGGCGCCAAGAGCCGTTCGAGAAGCACCGATCGAATGTCCTTCTTGAGCACCTTGCCGACCTTCGAGCGCGGCAGGTCTGGCCAGATCTCGATCTGCTTGGGCGTCTTGACGCTGCCGATGCGCGCCTTCACGAAGGCCTGAATCTCGTCGACTGTCTTGTCGCTGTCGCTGCTGCGGCCCGAACGTAGCTGCAGCACGGCCACCACGCGCTCGCCCCACTTGTCATCGGGCAGTCCGATGACGGCGCTGTCCTGCACGTCGGGGTGCTGCATCAGTGCCTGCTCGACCTCGACCGAATAGACGTTGAAGCCGCCCGTGATGATCATGTCCTTCGCACGATCGACGATGTACAGGTAGCCATCGGCGTCGAGTCGGCCGATGTCGCCGGTGTGATGCCATCCGTGGCGCCACGCCTCTTGCGTGGCGGCCGGGTCTTTGTAGTAGCCCATCATCACCAGCGAACTGCGAATCACGATCTCGCCAGTCTCACCGGTGGGCAGCAATGCGCCATCCGTGGCCATGGTCGCAACCTGCACCAGCGGGCCCGGGCGCCCTGCGGAGGCGAGGCGTTGGCGCGCCACCGTGCCGTCGGCGTGGAAATGGTCGCGTGGCGCCATCATCGAGATCATCATCGGCGCTTCGGTCTGGCCGAACAGCTGCGCCATGACGGGGCCGATCTTTGTGAGGGCCTCTTCCAGCCGCGCCGATGAGATCGGCGCTGCGCCGTACCAGAAGCACTGCAGCGAATCGAGCCGGGTCGATGCCAGCTGCTCATGCTGCAGCAGCATGTAGATCAACGTGGGCGGCAAGAAGGTGTGAGTGACGCGGTGACGCTCGATCAACCCGAGGAAGTCACCGAGATCGGGGCTGGGCATGATGACGATGCGCCCACCCAATGCCATTACGGGCAAGCACAGCACGCCCGCCGCGTGTGTCAGTGGAGCGAGCGCCAGGTACGTGGGACGGCCATCGAACGGGTAGCCCATCAAGGTCAAGGCCGACATCGTCTCGAGATTTCGGCCCGACAGCATGACGCCCTTGGGCTGACCCGTGGTGCCGCCGGTGCCGGCGATCATGGCGAGGTCGTCCGGCGGCTCGAGGTGAAGCGCTTCCTCACCCGCTTCCTCGACCCACTGCGCCCATGAAGGCGCAAAAGGCAGCGCCTTGTCCAGGCACACGAGCGTCGTGAGCTTGGGGCACTCGGCACGGATCTGGTCGACCATCGCCGCGTAGTTGTTGTGGAAGATAAGGCATGCGCAGTCGAAGGCGTCGAGCACATACCGGTTCTCGACCGCCTCGTTGCGCGGATTGATTGGACACCAGACGGCGCCCGCGCGCGAGATGCCGAACACACAGGCGAACGCCACTGCGTCGTTGCCCGAGAGCACTGCCACCTTGTGTCCGGGGCGAAGCCCGGAGCGCTGCAGTGCGCGTGCCACGCGATGGCTGATCCGCTGCACCTGCGCATACGACAGGTCCAGGTCACCCATCGTCAGGCACGGTGCCCCGTCGCCGAGCTGGGCGCCCTTGTCGAGATAGTCGATCAACCGCACGGCGCGCGCCGATCAGCGATGCACTGTCAACAGCGGCGCCTGCACCAGTCCGAAGCTGCGCAAGGTGCCCAGCAGCTCGTGGTGGCCGAAGGCCTGGCAGCCCGACGCAAAGCCGACGCGCTTGGGCGCCTGCTGCAACAGCGACGCGGCGGCATAGGCTTGCAGCAAGCCGGTCTGCTTGTAGTTGCAGTTGCCGAAGATGACGCAGTGCGCCCGCGCCAGCGGGCCAGAGGCGTGAACGGAATCGACCGACTTGTTGATGCGCGGGTTCTCGCGCGGGGGCATCGTGTTCATCACACCGGCGGCCGTCTGGGCCAGTGCGGCGTAGCGGTCGTCGGGGTTCATGCCTTCGGTTGCTTTGAGGGCTGCGGCAACAATGTGCGGCACGCCCTGCATCAACGGCTTGTTGAACACGCCGCCGAGCACCTTCACGTTGGACACGCGAGGGTCTTTCCTGAACCACACAGGATGCGAAGTGCCGCCCCATGGAAGCGCCAACGCCGCCTCATGCTGGCCGGGGATCGAGAGACTGTACAAGCCTGCGTCAGCCTGCCATTCGACGTACTGGTTCTGCTCGAGGTAGTAGGCCTTGGACGTCGCGGCGTTGACCAGAATCGTCTGCGTCGATGCGATGGTCGGACTCCCACCCCAGAACACCGCGATGTCGAGCGTGTCGAGCCCGGGCGTCTCCAGGCACAACTGTGCGGCGATCTCGCCCGTGGTGTACATCTGCGCAAGGCCCGGAGACAGTAGCAGGCCGGCGGCCGCGAACTTCGCGCCGTATTGCTCTTCGAGAGTGATCAGCCAGTCCTGCTCGCCCGTGGTGTCGGTGTAGTGGCACTTCGCGGCAAGGCACGCCTGCACGACTTCCGGTCCGAATTTCGCGAACGGGCCGACGGTGTTCAGCACGACCGAAGCGCCATTGAAGAGCTCGGTGAGCGCATCGACCGTGTGCGCCACCTCGATCACTTCGAAGCTCGCGGTCTCTATGCCCGCGACATTGGACTTCATCGCGGCGTCGATCTTTTCCTTGCTGCGGCCCGCGGCGATGAAGGGGATGTTGTACTCGCGCAGGTACTCGCACACGAGTCGGCCGGTGTAGCCGGACGCGCCGTAGACCACGACGGGTTTCTTGCTGCTGCTCATTGTGTCGCCCTTGTCGGTGGTGGTGAATGGAACGCGCAGTTCACATGCCCATGCCGCCGTCCACCGGCAAGCCTGCGCCCGTGATGAAGCGAGCGGCGTCGGAGCACAGGAACACCACCGCATCGGCCATGTCGCTGACTTCGCCCAAGCGTCCGGCCGGGGTCAGTTCGACGATTGCGCCTACCGCTGCGTCGGGAGATGGGAAGAGTCCCGCCGCGACCACGTCACCGGCGAGTCTCATCCCCATCTCGGTGGCCACGAGTCCGGGGTAGATGCAGTTCACGCGCACGCCGTAGCCGAGCTTGCCGGCCTCCATGGCACCGACGCGCGTCAGACGGTCCACCGCCGACTTGGTGGCCGAGTAGCCCGCGATGGCCGGAAAGGCAATGGTCGCCGCAACCGAGGAGATGTTGACCACCGCGCCACCTTTGCCGGCGGCGCCGCCGGGGCGCATCGCGCGAAAAGCGTGCTTCATGCCGAGCGCGGTGCCGACGATGTTCACGTCGAGCATGCGGCGCAGGTCGGCCGCGTCGACATCGGCCACCAGCGCGGTGATCTCGATGCCGGCGTTGTTGACGAGGATGTCGAAGCCGCCGAGCGTTTCGATGGTGGCCTGTACGGCTGCTGCCCAGTCCTCTTCCTTGGTGACGTCCAATGCGACGAAGCCGGCCTTCGCGCCGCTGGCAGAGAGCTTGCCTGCAGTTTCACGACCCAGGGGCGCAAGCACGTCGCCGATCATCACCGAGGCGCCTGCGGCTGCGAGCGCTTGCGCCATGCCTTCGCCGAGGCCGCGCGCCCCGCCCGTCACCAGGGCCTTGCGGCCCGTCAAGTTGAACTTCTGCACGATGTCTCCTGTTGATTTTTGGACGACTGTCAAGGAACGCGAGTCGATGCTAGGAGTCGTCTTGACGGCTGTCAAGATGAATCTGGACAGTTGTCAAGAAGCGAGGGTTTGCACGGGCGCAAGGCCGGATCGCTCTCTACAATCGGCACATGCTCAAGACGCCCCGCGCATCCGATCCCAAGTTCGCCGAGCGCCGCGCCGAGCTCGGCGAGGCAGCCATGCAAACCCTTGCCGAACTCGGCTATGCCCGCACCAGCCTGCGCGAAATCGCGCAGAACTCCGCTTTCTCGCACGGGGTGCTGCACTACTACTTCACCGACAAGCTCGACCTGATCCTGTGCAGCGTGCGCCAGTACAAGGCGCGCTGCGTGACGCGCTACGACGAGGTCACCGCCGATGCCGGTTCGTTCAACGCGCTGATGGAGGGCTTCACCGAGAGCCTGGCCGAGACCTTGCGAAAGGACACGAGCATGCATCGGCTGTGGTACGACCTGCGCGCGCAGTCGCTCTTCGAGCAGGCGTTCCGCGCCGACGTCGCCGAAATCGACAAGAGCCTGGAGCGCATGATCTGGCGCGTCCTCACTCGTTTCGCCGAACTGTCCGGAACGCCGGTGCCCGTCCCCAGCAGCGTGGCCTATGCGATGTTCGACGGCCTGTTCCAGCAATGCTTGCTCAAGCACCTGGCGGGCGATCGCCGGGCCGTGGCTGCCATGAAATCGCAGGTCAGACTGGTCGTGGGGCAATGGTTTGGTGCTGGGGCTGATGCGCCCGTCCGTCGTGCGCGGCGTGCCTCTCGCGGCAGTTTGGTCAACGCTCGGCCCCGCGCAGCCTGAAGTGCGGAGAAGAGGCGATGCCTCTCGTATCCTGGCTAGTGATCGAAGTGGAACGCGACCGACGCCTGCGAGCCTGAACGCCGCGACGTCACGCGATCGGCAAAGCTGCGCAGCAGAAAGCCGGACAGCCGCCGTTCGCCGTATTCCGAATCAATGATCTCGTCGATCGTCGGACGCTGCTGCGGCAACTCCAGTTCGAGACCTTCGTATGACACCTGCAGATCGAGGTTGAACTCGTCGAACGAGGCCTCGATGACCAACGGACCGGCGGCGACGCCACTCGACACCAGCGTCTCGATGGACTGCACCAGGTTGAACTTGGCGCGCACGATGACGTCGCTGCGAGCACCCCAGGTCGCCCCGTGCAGATCGAGGAACTGCTCCAGCGCCGACGGGTCGATGGCCGCCGGTCCTATCGTCATCGATACGCTGCGCCGCAGGCCGATTCGAAAGAGCAGGTTCAAGCCGAGCCCCACGAGCGTGCCCAGCACCAGCGAATTGCCCAATGACGGCCGTAGCGCCACCGGCAGGACCACCAGCAGTCCGGGGAAAATTTCCACCGCCAGGCCGAAGACAATCGCCAATCCGATCACCAGCGTCTTGCGCGCATCGAGCAGGCGCGAGGTCATGATCATCAGTCCGTTGATGACGATGAAAGTGGACGAGAACACCAGCGCCGCACCGAGCACCGGTCGCGGTATGAGGTTGAACAGAAGGCCCAGCTTCGGTACGAAGGCGAACAGCAGCAGGATCGCCGCCACAGACCATCCGATGCGGCGGCTGACCACGCCGGTCGCCGTCGCGAGGCCGACCGCACCCGTGGACGAGTTGATGCCTGGCGCGCCCAGAACGCCGGCGGCCACCGACGCCAGTCCGTCGGCCATCACGCCGCGGCTGATGGAACGCATGTCGGCGCGCACCCAGCCCGTCTGGCTGGCCTTCTGCGCGGTCGTCACATTGCCGATCACCTTCAGCACTGCAGCCACCGATGCGATCACAAAGGGCAACACCAGCGACGCGTCGAAAGACAAGCCGATCGCCCCCAAGGAAGGTACGGACAACACCGGCGCCGTTGCGACACGCGCCATGTCGTGGGCGTCCAGCCGGCCGAGCGCTGCGCCGACGAGGCTACCGAGGCCGAGGCCGATCAGCACGCTGAAGACGCGCAGGCCGCCACGGCCCCAGACGTTGAGGGCGGCCATGAGAGCGAGCGTGCCGAGTCCCAGCAAGACGTCCATCTCCGCGGGCTGCGCGTCTGGCTGCGAACCACCTAGCGCGGTGCGCAGGCCCACAACGCCGACGGAGATCCCGGACATCAGCACGACCAGCCCCGTGATCTCCGGCGTGAACAGTGGGCGCAGGCGCGGCAGCGCGCGTGCCAAGGCCACCTCGAAGAGGCCGGCGAGGATCGTCATGCCGAACAGCGCCGACAGATCGCCGCCGCGTACAGCGATCAGCGAGGGCACGAGATAGACCACGCTGGGCGATGGCTGGCACAGGAAGCCGGAGCCGATCGGCCCGACCCTGATGACCTGAAGAATGGTGCCGACGGCCATCGCGATCATTGTGGCGCTGACCATCGCCGCTGCCACCTCTGCCGTGCTGCCGGCCGCCTGCGCGATCAACACTGGGTAGACCAGGAAAATCGACATCAGCCCAACCTGCTGCAGTCCGGCGAGGATGTTGACGCCGACGGGCGGAGTCTCGTCGACCCCATAGATCAGCCCCACAGGCTTTTGCGACATCGGCTTGCGTTCCTTCTTGGTTTGAGGCGCTTGCGAGCGACGAAGCCGCAGTGCGGTCGCTTGGCCGCGCGGATCATAGCCCGTTGAGAGGAGAAGCGGTCACATGGAGAACTTGGCGACCGCGGGCTCGCAGGGCGCAAAGCGGTTCTGCGCTGTTCGCGATCGGATCGCTCAGCGCCATTGCAGCAGCAATGACCACGGCTGCCGACTCATGTGGCGATCCACGCAACCCGTTTGCGCGGCACTGCAGCCGCCGGGCAGATAACTCGAATCGATCAGCGAGCTGCCGGGCGCAAAGGCCATCCGGCGCAGAGTGACGGACTGCAGAACGTTGCCGCCGATGGCATCGAAGCCGCCCGCATCCACCGCGACCACCACGTCGCAATGCATCGGCAGCGCACCGCCGCTGCTTGTGCGAGCGGCCAGGGCTTCGCCGATCTTCTCGAAGCTGTCGAGGCCGGCCTGGGTGCCGCGCGCCTGGCAGATCAGGTCTCCGACTCTCGGCGTGGTGAGCGTGATGTCGCAGGCCCGCATCGCGTAGGACGTCGGGCGGCCCGATGCCTCGGCGCTGCCGGCCTGCCAAGCGGCGCCTGCGTAGTCGGCATGCGCATTCGAGAATTCGAACTCCTGCGGCGACAGTCCGGCTTCGCGTGCAAGCCAGCTCACGAAGGCCGCGGACCAGGGTGTGTCGATCACCGCCACGCGATCGATCGCGGTCCTGGCGGCCCGCAGCTCGTGCGACTGCAGGCCTTGATCCGGCCCCACGCCCAGGCCCTGCAGATGGTCCGTGCTCGCCTGATTCAGCGCTTGGATGAGCAGCCGCCGATCGGCCGGCAGAAGGGCGCCGAATCGCACCAGCGACGGCAGGCGCCCTTCTTCGCCTTTTTTGAACTGGACAGCTTCCCAGTAGCCGAGCACGCGCTGCCAGGGCGCCGGCGAGAAGCGCGTTGCGCGCACGTCCTCGGCCTCGGAGAGGCCCGATTCAGTAAGCCGGCCCTCGGCGTCCATGGCTTGGCCGCCAAAAGCCAGGTGTTCGCGCTGCGCGGCGGCGGCCATGGCGAGCGCCCGCGGCGGCGGCGGATGCCTGGCGCTGTCGAGGCAGAAGGAGGCAGCTTGGGCGGCCAACGGGAGCGCGAGCAAAAGCACGGACGCGCACTTCGAAACCAACCGCTGCGATCGAAAGAAGGTGCACATGCGCACTGAGCATAGCCATAGCCGCTCTGCCTATCGGGACGACTTTGGCCGCCTCTTGGGTTGCCGCGACTTCGAAGCCGGCGCGCTCGCTCCCTCTCGGCCGGACCGTGCCACATTTCTCAACCCGACCAGTGCGGGTTTGACGATGTTCGCGTCGGCACCGGCCGCATAGACGGCATAGGCTGGATAGAGGAATTCGGGCATGCCAGGCACCTTGTGCAGCCGGCCGTTGTCGAGGTGCTCGCGGATCACGTCCTGTCGAAAATACCCAGTGCCGCCGGCGCTGAGCAAATACTCGCGCCCTAGCGGCCCAAGCCCCACTTTCACCGCCGCGTTGGAAAGTTCTGGAAACGCCAGGCCATGTTGCGCCGCGAACTCAGGGCCCCAGTCGACGTAGACATAGTCTTCGGGGCGTGGCGCGCGCAGCCGCTTGGACGTGGTCACCATGATCAACTTCTCTTCAATCAGGAGTTCGATCCGAAGATTGGGCCGCCGCTGCGGTGCGTAGACGATGGCAATGTCCAGGACGCCGCTGACGATCTTTTCAAGAAGCTCCGAAGGAAGCCCCACTTCCGCGCGAATCGCGAGATGCGGCGCGGCCGAGCGCATCCAGAGTAGCCACTGAAGCACAAGCGGGTCCCACAGGCTGACCTCGCAGCCGATCGTCATGACGGCGCGGCGTCCCGCGGGCACGGCGACCTGGTGCCGAGCGCGCTCCCACACCTGCATCAGGCTGGTCGCATGCGGAAGGAACTGTTCGCCCGCCGGTGTCAGGACAGCGCCGGACTTGTTTCGCACGAAGAGACTGCGTCCGAGCAACTGCTCGAGAGTCCTGACCCTGGCGCTGACTGAAGTAGGCGTGACATGCAACTGCTCTGCCGCGCGCAGAAAGCTTCGGACCTGAGCGATCCGCAAGAAGGTCTCTGCGAGCGTCAGATCCATGGTCCGGCCTTCCAATATCGATGAGGAATTATTGCATTCAACAAGCAATAAAACTCGTTTTACAAGGAGCGTACGCTGGCACAACAATAGCTTCGACGCGGACGCTTTTGCGCTTCTGCCCCTGAAGAGGAGAACGACATGAAGGCTGGCGACATCATGACCACCCCGGTCATCACCGTGACGCCCGATACGGCCCTGCACGAAGTGATCGGCATCCTTCTGGCGCGTCGCATCAGCGGCGTGCTGGTGATGGAGGACAACAAGGTCGTAGGCGTGGTCGGTGACGGCGATCTTGTGCATCGGCACGAGATCGGAACGGATCGCTGTGCCGATGGCCGCACATGGTGGCAGCGGCTCGTGGGAGTCGATCCGAGTCCTCGCGCCTATGTCAGGGCCTATGGCGGGCACGTCAGGGATGTCATGAGTGGCAACTTCGTGAGCGTGAATGTCGATGCGCCACTCGGTCAGATCGCTTCGATCTTCGAGGCGCGCCACATCCGCCGTGTCCCGGTACTCGAGGAAGGCGAATTGCGCGGATTGGTGACGCGTGCCGATCTGATGCGCGCTATTGCAACGAGTCATGACTTCGCGGCGCATTCCGACGCACAGAGCCTCGATGATGATTCCATCCGCAAGCGTCTGCTGGCCGAATTGAGCTCACACTCGTGGTGGTCCGGCGGATGGTCGAACGTTTTCGTTCACGAAGGGGTCGTGAGCTTCGTCGGAATTGTCCAGCGAGCCGCCGATCGTGATGCCGCGCGAATCGCCGCGGAAAACATTCCGGGTGTCTGCGGCGTGAACGACCGCAGGCTGCAATACGGGGACTATGGCGTGATGTTCTGAGTCCCTCATGTTCCAACGTACCCTGCAAGCTGCCTGCCCATGACGATCACTGATGAGTCCAATGCTCGCGAGCCTCTGCGCTCGGGCGCGCTGTATCGCCCTGTGTGCGATCTGCTGGAATGCCGCTACCCGCTGGTCCTCGCGGGGATGGGCGGAGTCTCGCGCTCTGAACTCGTCTGCGCAGTAAGCGAGGCGGGCGGCTTCGGACTGCTCGGCATGGTGAGGGAGCCAGTGGATCTGATCCGGCGCGAGGTCGAGAAGGTTCGCTCGTTCACCAGCCGCCCTTTCGGCGTGAGCATCATCCCCGCGGCCACTCCAAGGAAGCTGCTCGACGAACAAGTAACGACCTGCATTCAACTGAAGGTGCCCGTCGTAAGTTTGTTCTGGGATCTTTCACAAGCCATCATCGGCCGCTTTCGCGAAGCGGGCACGCTCGTCATGTGCCAGATCGGCAGTGCCGAAGAGGCAGTGTTGGCGGAGCGATCCGGAGCCCAGGTGCTGATCGCGCAGGGGAGGGAGGCTGGTGGTCATGTGCGCGGCAACCAGCCGTTGGCCGATTTGCTCGCGGACGTGCTTGCCAAGGTCGACATTCCGGTCCTCGCGGCGGGCGGCATGGCGGATGGTCAGGACGTCGCGAACATGCTGTCGTTGGGCGCACAAGGCGCGGTGCTCGGTACGGCCTTGCTGGCAACCCAAGAGTCGTTCGCCCATGACTTCCACAAGGACGCGATTGTCGACTCGCGTGACGGGGACACGATCTTGACGCATGCCTTTCACATCAACTGGCCACCCGATGCACAGGTTCGGGTGCTGCAAAACAGCGTCACTCGAGGTGAGCGAGGCGACCCGTTTGGACATGAACTGACGCCGATAGGCCGCGAAGCAGATCGACCGATCTACCTTTTCAGTACCGACTCACCGCTGCGAACCACGACTGGCGACCTGGAGGCCATGGCCTTGTATGCAGGGGAAGGTGCGGCGCGCATCCGGCACGTTCTGGCTGCGGGCGAACGCATCGAGAAAATTGCGGCTGAGGCTGCGGCAGCGCTGTTTGTGCGGACGGACTCGGTGACTGAGAAGATTGAATTCGCCTCGCCCGTTTGCTACGCCAACGAGTTGGAAGCGGCGTATGTGGACCTCGCAGACGACGATGAGGTGATTGGCGCATTGAACGAGCTGCTGGAGGCAGAACGCGCCGGCGCCCGCGTGTCCATGGAGCTTGCCCGCGAGACCGACGATGACGCACTCAGGACAATCGCGCGCGGCATATGGAAAGACGAAGTGAAGTGGTGCGGCGTCCTGATCCGGGGAATACAGGCTTGCAATGCGGTGCCCAGCACGCGCACCGGCGAGTTCTACAACAAACTGATGGCCATTCCCGATAGGAGAAAGCGGCTGGAATTTCTCAATCGCGGCCAGTCCTGGGTGGTGAGAAAGCTGGAGAGCCTGACGCCTCGATTGCGCGAAGAGCGCCTTCAAAATGAACTGGCGGAAATGCTGCGCTCGCACAGGCTGAACATCGCGGGCCTGGATGACTATCTTCGAGGCTGACCGCGCCGCGCTGCTCAGGCGGTCTGCCGGTTCGGCGGCCCGGACCTCGACGCTTCGCTTCGCGCAAGCCAGAGTCCGCTTGCAATGATGAGTGCGCCGCCGCCCAACGTCCATGCGTCGGGCGTGGCCCGCCAGAAAAGCCAGTCCAGCACGAGCCCCCACGCCAACGCGCTGTATTCGAACGGGGCGATGGCGGCGGCTTGGCCGTGCCGGAAGGCCTCTGCAATGCACATTTGTCCGAGAAAGCCGCTGATCGCCAGGCCTGCAAGCACCCACGTGTGCTCAGGCTCAAGCGGGACCCAACCAGGTGCCGACAAAAGGCTGCCTCCCACTGCCATGCCTGCCGTGGTCCAGAAGACCAGGGCTGAACTCGATTCGGTGCGGCTGATGAGCCGACCCAGCATGTTCGACAGCGCATAGCAGACCGCGGCTGCCAGCACCGACAACGCACCGATCGAAAGAAAGGCGCTCTGGTCCGGCCGCAGTGCGATCACAACGCCAATGAAGCCCAGCCCGATAGCGATCCAATGCCGAGGTTGGACTGGTTCGCCCAGCATCGGCACCGCAATGAGCACCATCAGAAATGGAGCAATGAAACTGAGCGTGTAGGCCTGCGCCAGACCCAGGATCTTCAGGCCGTTGACGAAGAGCACGAGCATCGTCATGTTCAGCGCGACGCGCAACAGATGCAGGCGCCAACGCAGGCGGCGGTTGAACACGCCGGAAGCCTCGCGCCGCCACACGATGTACGCGCACACCAGGGGCAGCGCCGTGAGGCCGCGCAGTGCCATCACTTGCACCGGCGGGTAGTGCCCGGCGAGGTTCTTGAGCAGCGCGTCCATGCAGGCGAAGAAGGCGCAAGCAAGCAGCATGGCGGCGATGCCGCGCAGGGTTCCGGTTGAGTGCAAGGGAGACTTCTCTCGTGGTAGTGCGTAGTGCCACCCGTCGAAGTTGATGACCGGGGCTTCGGTTAGATGACCCCTTGCGCCAGCATCGCGTCCGCGACCTTCACAAATCCGGCGACATTGGCGCCGCTCACGTAGCTGATCGTTCCGTCTTCCCGTCGCCCGTGGTGGCGGCAAGCCTCGTGAATGCTGCGCATGATGCCGTGCAGGCGCGTGTCGACTTCCTCACGCGGCCACGAGATGCGCATCGCGTTCTGACTCATTTCAAGTCCCGAGGTGGCTACGCCACCAGCGTTGCTGGCTTTGCCGGGCGCGAACAGAACGCCGCTGCTTTCGAACGTTCGAATGGCGTCCATGGTTGAGGGCATGTTCGCGCCCTCGGCGACACAGCGCACGCCATTGCGGACCAATGTATCCGCGTCTTCGCCGCCGAGTTCATTCTGCGTGGCGCAGGGCAGCGCAACGTCGACAGGCAAGATCCAGGGACGCTTTCCTGCATGAAACTCGGCGCCAACCCGGCGGGCGTACTCGTCCACCCGGCCATAGAGATGGTTCTTCACTTCCATCAGTTGAGCCAGCTTGTCCGACGTGAAACCCGTCTCGTCGTACACCGTGCCGCTCGAATCAGACACTGTGACCACACGGGCGCCAAGCGCCATGGCCTTTTCGATCGCGAACTGCGCCACGTTTCCTGACCCGGAGACGCTGATCCGCAGCCCTTCAAGCGAGCGACCCTCTTGCCGGAGCATTTCCTCGACGAAGTAAACAACGCCATAACCTGTTGCTTCCGGTCGAATCAGTGATCCGCCATAGCTCAATGCCTTGCCGGTGAAGACGCAGTCTGCGCTGTTGCTGAGCTTCTTCATCATGCCCGCCATGAATCCGATCTCACGCGCGCCAACACCGATGTCGCCCGCGGGTACATCCCGGTCCGCGCCCAGGTGGCGGAAAAGCTCGCTCACGAATGCCTGGCAGAACCGCATGATCTCGCCCGGGCTGCGCCCCTTGGGATCAAAGTCGGATCCGCCTTTGCCACCGCCCATGGGGAGCGTCGTCAACGCATTCTTCAGAGTCTGCTCGAACGCGAGGAACTTCAGGATCGACAGGTTCACCGAGGGATGAAAACGCAATCCGCCCTTGAAGGGTCCGATGGCCGAACTGTGCTGGACACGGTAGCCGCGGTTCACTTGGACATCGCCGTGGTCGTCCACCCAGGACACGCGAAAAATGATGATCCGCTCAGGTTCGACAAGGCGATCGAGCAGTCCGTTGTCCGCATACTTGGGATGCTTCTGAACATACGGCCACAAGCTTTCGATCACTTCCCCGACAGCCTGCAGAAACTCCGGCTGGTCGGGATTGCGTGTCGCAACGCAGTTCAGGAAATCTTCTGGCGATCGGTATTTCATCTTGAGGGTTGATCAGAGGGTGGTGAGAGGGCCGAATGCGGCCCTGAGCTTGCGAACTCACGCGCAACGAGACGCCACCGAATCTTATCAATGGCGCTTCGCTACCAACGCACTTTGAGCCCTGCCGATGCCTGCACGGATGCCTTGACGCTGGCATTGCCGCCGATGCTCCACATGTGGCCGATTTCCCCGTAGAGACTGGTCGCTCTTGTGAGCGACAGCGTCGCGCCCGCGGCCACTTCGGCAGCGCTGTAGCCGCCCGGGCTGACGATGGCAGTCACGCCCGCAGGGCCGATAAAGCTGGCGACGTCATCGCCGAAGCTCGCGTAGTAGACATTCACGCGGCCATAGGGCTGTAGCCTTCCCGCACCCGTTGCGAGATCGCCCTTGACGCGCACGCCAAGCCGTCCGATCCAGCCGTCGCCGGCGTCCTGCCGCACGCGCGCGCCACCGAGCACCAGGTCATCGAAGCTGCTGTGCTGCCACGCAAGCTGCGCCTGCGGCTCGATGCTCCAGCGCTCGTTCAGCGTAAAGGCCTTGCCGCTTTCGACCGAGGCCGAGAAGCTGCTGGCCTTGCCCGAGGCGTGGGGGTTGATGTCGGGGTTCACGTTATAGCGCTGGCTTGCGCCCTGCAGCACGCTGTCGACGTACCAGCCGCTCGCATCCATCCATGTCGCGTACCCACCAAGGAAGCGCGAGCGCAGGTCGTTGTTGCCGACTCGTGCCGTGAGGCCGCGCGCATTCCCGCTGACATCGACGCTGCCGTCGAGATAGCCGACGTAGATGCCGGCCTTCCATGCATCGGTGGCGAACAGGTCGGTGCCGACCTGCAGGCCGCTCAGCCTGCCATCGCTGTGCGGCTGAGCGATGCCTTGCTGCTGGATGTCCAGGTCGGCATAGACGAGGCGGCCCCACGTGCGGCGCGCGCCTGTGCTCGCCGAGTCTGGGGCGGTGCCGACGGCGGTGCTGGCGAGGGTCGCTGGATCTTCGTCGCCCACGCGCCGGTGCAGGTTACCGAGCATCGCCAGATCTGCCTGCCTGAGCTGCGAAGGCAAAGCGGCCACCAATGGAACCTCCGCGCGGTATGTCGGGAGCTGAACGGGCGGCGTCGCAGGTGGCGTTGGCTGTCCGGGAGGCAGCACTTCATCGACGGGTGGCGGAATGACGAGCGTGGTGGTTGAACGCAAGTACCAGTTCTCGCCGGCACCCAGCGCGTCCGCGGCGATGAGGCGGTATTCATAGGCGCCCGCATCCACGTGACCGCCTGCGAGGCTGAATGCGTTGCGGGTGGTCTGCGCGGTCGTGGTGGCACCGTTGGTCGCGCTGACGACCTCGATGCCATTGCCCGTGGTCAAGCCGCCGAGGCCGCCGAGATTCACGATCTGCACGCTGGTGCTGCCACTCGCCACGGCAGTCGGTCCGTCGAGTACCAGCCTGTCGCTCGCGCTGGCGCTGCCGTTCAGAGTCGTGCCCAGACGCAGGAGGCCGCCTTTGCCCACGTAGGGTCCTGCAACGGTCAGTGCGCTGCCCGCGACGCCACTTGCCAGATTGACCGTGCCGCTGTTCGTCAACGCGGCCACGCGCTGATTGAATCCGCCGGTATCGAGCGTGGCACCGGCAGCGACCGTGTGGGCAGATGCCGCGCTGAAACTGTTGGCGGCGCCCGCTTGCAGGCTTCCGAAAGCCACGTTGGTGGCACCGCTGTAGGTGTTGGCACCCGACACCACCAACGTACCGCTTCCGTTCTTCGTGAGTGCGCCGCCGCCCGAGATGACGCCCGACAGCGTTTCGGTGAAGGAGCCTGTGTCGATGACCGGATCGTTCGTGCCGGTCAGCACTACGGCATTGCCCAACTTCAGTCTGTCCGCCGCGAAGCCCAGCGTCGTTCCTTCGTCCATCGACAGCGCGCCGCTGCCGAGCGCGTTGTCGTTGCCGACAGTGATCTGCCCGCCCTTTAGTGCAGTGCCGCCGCTGTAGCTGTTCGCACCTGCGAGAGTGAGATTCGCGCCGTTGAGTTTGGTGACCGTGCCGCTGCCGCTGATGGCCGCCGCGAAGGTCAGCGAATCACTGCGGTTGAATACCAGCGCACCGTTGTTCAAGACATTGCCCACGATGCTGCCCATCGTGCCGCCGTTGCCCAATCGCAGCGTGCCGCCAGCGATGGTGGTGCCGCCGCGGTAGGTGGCATCGGCACCCAGCACGAGCGTGCCGGCGCCGAGCTTCAGCAAGGCGCCGCCGCCTGCCACGTTGCCCGTGTGCGTCAGGGTTGTGCCGGCGGCGGTGTCGATCGAACCGACCGCAGCGCTGATGGTGGTGGGCCGCGCCGTGGCGATGTCGCCTGTGGTCCGGAGCGTGCCGCCCGCAAGATTGAGCGCACCGGTTGCGGCACCGAGGTTTGTGTCCAGCGAGACTTGCAGAGTGCCGGCGCTGATGGTGGTCCCGCCGGTGTAACCGTTGGCGCCGGTGAGCACGAGGGTGCCCAGGTCCGTCTTGTCGATTCCTCCGGCACCGTTTAGCGAGGATGCAATCGTCGCGAGGTAGCTGGCGCCCGGTCCCGAACCGTCACCCACGCGAAGCGTGTTACTGCCGGCAGCCAGCGTGATGGGCTGCCCCTGCACGCGATAGCCGCTGCTGGCGAACTGCATGCCGCCCGATACGACGTCGCCCAGGCTGTTGTCCACTGTCACGGTGCCGGGCGTGGCCGAGAAGATCCCGAAGGCGCCTGTCGCATAGGGCGCATTGATGGCGCCGGTCGACTCGGTCCAGTTGTCATTCCCGCCCGTCGCCTGCCACACCCCGTTGCCGCCGTTGATGACACCGTTGTTGCGGGTTGTGTTGCCTGCATCCCAGAAATTCAGAGCGAGACCCGCGGTATTGACGAGGTTGACTTGCTGCGGCACGGACGTCTGAACGAACAGCGAGCTGCCTGCCGGCTGGGTTCCGATCGCCAAGCCATTGTTGGTCAGCGTGCCGCCATAGCTGATCACGCGGTACAAGCCTGGACCGGCCGCCCCTCCGCCTGGTGCGCTGACATTGATCGTGCCGTCCAGGGTCAGGTTGCCACCGACCACGGTGAGGTCGTTGAGCGCGCCGCCGACAACGTTCGACCGTCCGAACTCGTACGCCAGTACCGACGGCGCGGCCAGCGAAAGATTGCCGCCTATGGTCAGCGTACCTAGCGGGTTGCCCGGCGCCAGGGTGCCATCCGCGATGGTCATGCTGCCGCCGAAAGTGCCAGTACCTCCCAATGTTCCGCCGGTCGCCACGTTGAGCGTGCTAGCGGCGTTGCCCAGTAAGCCTTCGATCCACAAGGCCCCATTCGTGACACTGGCGCTGCCTGCGAAGGCTCCGCTGTCACCAGTGAGCGTTGTGCTGCTGCTGCCAATGTGGGACAGCGCTCCGGCGCCGCTGATGGAACCGGCGAAGCTCAGGTCGTTGCTGCGGTTGAAGACAAGCGTGCCGCTGTTCACGACATCGCCCACAATGCTGCCCGAGGTTCCGCCATTACCCAGTTGAAGCGTGCCTCCTCCCGCGATGGTTGTGCCGCCTGTGAACGTACTGTCTCCCGTCAGGACCAGCTTGTTGGCGCCGACCTTCGCGACCATGCCCGCACCGGAGATGGCGCCGCCGAAACTGAGATCGTCCGAGCGGTTGAAAACCAGCGCCGCGTTGTTGACCACATTGCCCACGACGGTCCCGCTCGTGCCGCCGTTGCCCAGGCTCAGCGCGCCGCTGCTGATGGTCGTTCCGCCCGTATAGCTCTGGTCAGCCGTGAAGGTGAGGGCGCCGGCACCGCGCTGAATCACACCACCGCCGCCCGAAATGACGGGATCGAAGATGACGTCATCGGGACGATTGAAGGCGAGTGTGCCGTTGTTGAGTACGTTGCCGACGATCGCCCCGGACGCGCCACCAGCGCCCAGTTGCAGCGTCCCCGCACTGACAGTGGTGCCGCCGGTGTAGCTGTTGGTGCCGGTGAGCACGAGGGTGCCGAGGTCGGTCTTGTCGATGCCGCCGGCACCGGTCAGCGCGGACGCAATCGTCGCGACGTAACCCGCGCTCGGCCCCGAGCCATCACCGACTCGAAGCGTGTTGCTGCCGGCCGCCAGTGTGATGGGCTGGCCCTGCACACGATACCCGCTGCTGGCGAACTGCATGCCGCCGGAAACCACTGCACCTAAGCTGTTGTCGACCTGGACCGTACCGGGCACAGCGGAGAAGATCGCGAAGGCGCCGTTCGCATAAGGCGCATTGATGGCGCCGGTCGCCTCGGTCCAGTTGTCGTTGCCGGCTGAGGTCTGCCAAGTGCCATTGCCGCCGTTGACGACACCGTTATTGCGCGGCACGGCGGGGCCGTCCCAGTAGTTCAGCGTCAGGCCCGCCGTGTTGACCAGGTTGACCTGGTTGGCGACGGCGGTCTGCACGAAGCTCGTGCTGCCGACGGGCTGCGTGCCGAGGACAAGGCCGTTGTCGGTCAGCGTGCCGGCATAGCTGATCACGCGGTACAGGCCAGGGCCGAAGCTGCCGCCTGCCGAGGTGGCGACGTTGAGGGTGCCGTCCAGCGTCAGATTGCCGCCCACCACCGTCAGGTCATTGAGAGGACCGCCGACGACGCCGACCTGCCCGAATTTATAGTTGAGCCGTGACGCGCCTGTCAGCGACAGATTGCCGTTGATCGTCAGCGTCCCGGGCACGTTGCCGGGCATGGTGCCAGGCGCGAGGATGCCGTCGCTGATCGCGACGCTTCCGCCAACGGTGCCATTGCCGCCAAGGGCGCCGCCATTGGAGACGCTCATGGCGCTACCGGAGCCACCCAGGACGCCATCGACCAGCAGGGTGCCGTTCGTGACGCTGGTGCTGCCTGAGAAGGTGCTGCTGTTGCCGCTCAGGGTGGTGACTCCTCCGCCTATCTGCGAGAGGCTTCCGGCTCCTGAGATGGCGCCTTCGAGAGTCAACGCATTGCTGCGATTGAAGATGAGAGCGCCGTTGTCCGTCACATCGCCGACGATGGCGCCCGAGGTGCCGCCAGCGCCGATCTGCAAGGTACCGCCAGCGATGGTCGTGCCTCCGCCATAGGTGTTGCTACCGGTGAGAACAAGTGTTCCCGCACCGGCCTTCGTGAGTGCGCCGCTGCCACTGGCGCCCTGGCCCCACACGGAATCAAAGCCCTGGACGTCAATCGTGCCGCCTCCGGCGCCTAGAACGACAGCGCGACCGATCGCAAGATCGAAGCTACTGCCCAAGCGCAAAGTTCCACCGTCGAAACGTATCGCGCCACTGGCAGCACCCAGATTGCCATCACTGGACACCTGCAAAGTGCCGCCATTAAACGCGGTGCCGCCGGTATACGAATTGTTCCCGGAGACTATCCACGTTCCACTTCCGCCTTTGACGAGCGACGATGTTCCGCCAAGCGTTGGCGCCAGACTGTTATTGCTGGTGCTGCTGCCGCTGAGCGTGAGGACGCCGTTGCCCACGATGGCGCCCGCGTTGCTGAACGTCAACGCTCCGCTGCCGGAGGCATCCAGCGTGCCGCTTCCGTTGATGGTGAACAGGCGATTGGTACTCGTAGCCGCGCCAACATAGCTCAAGGCGCCCCCGTTGAGCACCAAGTTGCCCGCTGCATTTGTCGATTGACCGATGCTGCTGGCAGCACCGCCATCAACCAGTCGCGTGACGCTGAGAGTGCCGCCGCTGAGCGTGGTACTGCCCGTATAGCTGTTGCCCGTTCCTGAGAGGCTCTGCGTGCCGGAGCCCGTCTTTACGAGGCTTACCACGCCTCCATTCTGAATCGCTCCAGAAAACACACCCGAGCCATTGTTGGCACCCAGGGTCAGCGTCGTCGCGTGTCCCGTGACCGACCCCAAGAAGGTACCAGCCCCGTTCAGCGACTTGATGGTCTGGTGGGCTCCTGCAGCGGCCGTGTCCAGAACGCCTCCCGCGTTGATCGTGACATCAGATGTACTGGGTACGGCATTCAATGCGCTGAGCTGTAACGTCGCGCCAGACGTCACGGTGACGGTACCCAGAAAATCGTTGATGCTGTTTTGGAAGGTCGTGCGGCCCCCGGTGACAGTGAGGTTTCCGGTGCCGGTAATCTTTCCTATGTACGTTGTCCGGTCGGCATTGCCTCCCTGCAGTGTCACATCACGTCCTAATGTGATGGTTCCGCTGTATTGAGATCCATTGGTGCCCGGACTGAAGAACGTTGTGCCGATGGTGACTTGGCCACCCGCCAGACTGCTCACAACAATGTTGTTGCCGAAAACCGTTTGATTGGTGAAAAAGTTACCGTAGTTCATCAGCAATGCGACGTTGCCGGATCCGGTATTCGCATCGCCAAGGGTAATCGTGCCGGACCCGAGATAGTTGTTCGCACTCGACGGGTTCACACCTGCCCCGGAAACGACCGTGCCCTGCGAGACAACGGTGCCGCCGGAATAGTTGTTGCCGATATTGGAGATGTTCAGTGTGCCGGCCCCTGATTTGACGAGGGGAGCAGTCCCTGTTATGGCGGAATTGATGGTGGCCGTAATCCCGGTCGCAGTGGTGAAGGTGGAACCGCCAGTGCCAGCAAGCGTCAATTGACCAGCATTGAGGACATAACCGCTGGTGCTGAAGCTAACGTTACCTACGCTGATCGGCTGGGTAAGGATCACGGTGCCAGCGCTCCCCGCGAAGAGCGCGTTGTCCGGCGCCGCGTTGTTCCAGGCGGACAGCGTGCCACCGGTACCGGTACTGCTGGTATTCCAAGATGGATTGCTGGTATCCCACATGCCCGTGCCGCCGAGGCCTGCAGTGTTGCCGTTGGTGTCCCAGTACAGCGTGGCTGCTGCCGCGGGCATCGCCCAGGCGCTTGCCACGGCGAAGGCCAGGACGGCGAGCCGCAATCCGCCAACACAAGATGCCACTCGGGACTTGCCGCTGCTCTGTGTGCGCGCCGTCTCGGGTACTGCTACCCAGGACGACAATGCGGCGTTCCAAAGGCTGTGATACGACTTGTTCATTGTGAAATCGTCTCCTTGTCTGACGGTCCGTCGCAGCCCTACGCCCGACTCGCCGTCGTCCACGTAGGTCCCAGAGCGATGGCGATGGCGATGACGCTGCGATGCACCTTGCTGTGGATCGCGCGTCGCCAGCGCATCTTCTGAACACTCACTTGGGGAACATCAGCTGCGCCTGGAGTCTCATCGACCAGCGAGGCGCGTTGTCGGGCCGCTCGACGTTGTAGTAAGCAGAAGCCTGGAGGTTCACCGGCAGCCTTCCGAACCGGACAATCTTGCCGACTCCGCCGCCCACGGGCACCGTCCACTTCTGGCCTCCCGGCGCTTCCCAGTTCGCTGTGATGAGAGGCGATGAGGTCAGGTAGAAGCCGCCTGCAAAGTTGTAGTTCAGGAACGGCTGCAAGGTCAGCTGATTGATCTTCGGGTCCGCCGAGGAACTGCTCACTGACCAGATGTTGTTGATCAATGCGCCATAGACCCAAGGGCTGCCCTTCTCGAGCCGAAGGACCACCGCTGTGGGACCCAGGCCCCAGCGGTCATTGCCCAGCCTGTCGTTGGTGTGGGTGGGCAGTTGTGCCACGGCACCAACGCCCCAGATCCAGCTCCCCGAGTTCTTCGGCGACAAGAAGCCATTGAGCTGGATGTCTCCGAGACCGAACGTGGAGCCTTCAAGCGGGGAGGAGGGCGGCTGCCAGATCAGCGGCATGATGGTCCGCGAGATCAGGTTCCAGTCCTCGTTCAGGCTGAACGGCACGACCGGTTGGATGTTCAGCACGTTCTGCGTGCGCTGCTCAGGGCCCGTGTCAAAGTTGGTGTTGAGTTGGAACGGCACGCTGATCAAGCTGGCAAGCGGGTTCTGCGCCGCCTTGGCGAGCTCCTCGTTGCTTTGCTGCGCGTGCGAAGCCGCCGAAGAAAGAGCCATCAGCACGACGCTGATGGCCCGTGTCCGAGCGAACGCTTTCATCGTGACGCCGAGCGCAGGACAGCGAAACGGCGGGCGAACGCCTCCGACCATTTATTGAAGGCGTCCTGCGCATAGCTCCAGCTCGTGAACGAACTGGCATAGCCGTTCATCCATGCGACCGCTGCGGTCGTTGCGCCCTTGTTCAGGTCGGCGGCGTACTTGAGGCCGATCTCGGTGTCCGCGCACTCGCCGACGACCTTGCCCGTTGCGCCGTCCCTGAACTGTGCCTCCAGTCCTGTCTGGCCCATATAGGGCGTCGAGCCCACGGGGCGGCCGGTCGCAGCGCCAGCGCCCATCTCGGCAACGAACCCATAGGGCACCGCGGTACCTGCCAGGCTTGCAACGGTGTTGGTCGGAATGAGGGAGGTCAGCGCGAACTTCAAGCGCAGCACGCCCGGTCCTGGCGCATTAACGACCTGGACGACTGGCGCGAGGTTCTTGACCAATGCGCCATGAAAGTAGTCCAGCAGTGCCTTCAGGTCGGTCGGGTCGACTGGGCGCTGCACCGCACCGGGCTCCAGGTAAACCTGAATGCGTTCGATCATGACCTTGTCGTAGCTGCTCCACCTCACGTCGGGTTGCAGCCAGCACAGAAATCCTTCGCCGCCCGGCGTGGGCTTCAACCGTGCCGGCTCTGTAAGAAATCCAACCTTGCCGATCTTGGCCTCGGCGTTGTTGGATGCCACGATTCCGGTGCTGCTTGCGCCCGGCGTGGAACAGCCCGCAAGGAGTGCACCGGAAGCAAGCGCCATCAGCGCGACGTAAGGACGAACTCGAATTCCCACTTGGACTCCTCATTGGTTTTGAGGCCGAGCATATGGGTAAACAGGCGAATGCGCCCCTTCCCTAAAGGGCAGTAGACGCCACTGCGCGAAGCGCACACAGTGCGCGCTGTTTCCAAAATCCAGGAGTTATTGAGTTCATGAAATTGCGTCTTCTCTCACTGTTTTCCGCATTCGCAATGGCTGTCTTTCTCGCGGGTTGCGCCGTGCCGGCATCGCAGCAAGCATCAGTGTCGATCCGACAAGGCAAGATTGAGCAGATCTCGCCTACAGAGATCCCGACTTCTCACCACGCCGGCGTGGGCGCGGTGCTCGGCGGACTGGCGGGTGTGGGAATTGGCAGCCTGATCGGCGGCGGCACCGGCCGCGACGTCGCCATGGTGGTGGGCGCGATCGGCGGCAGCATGGCGGGCGGCCAAATCGCGGAACGCTACAGCAAGCCACTTGAAGGTCAGCAGATCTTCGTTCGAGTCGACAGCGGCGTGCTTGTCGAGGTGACTCAGCCGGTGACGCCCGGATTGCGGGTAGGTCAGCGCGTCTTCATCCAGGGCAATGGCGAGGCCGCTCGCGTCCTGCCTCAGTGAGGCACAAGTAGTTCTCGTCGTCATGTGAGTCTCGCTTCGTGAGTCACACTCCCCAGGCAATCAGCATGTCCTTTCGCAATCGTTCTACAGCTTTCGTCATTCTTTGTTCGGTCGTCGGCGGCTGTGCCAACTACCGCCCTGCGGCGCCGATCATCGGAGGCTTCATGTCCCCGGTCATGGCACGAACCAGTTGCGTCGATGCTGTTTCCCGCGAGTACAAGGTCGCAAGGGAAGACGTGAAGCCGCTTGGCGACACAGAGACCATGCAGCAAGGGATCTACGTGGTCACGCTCGCCATCGGTGCCGGACAACGTGACGTCAACTGCACAGTCAACGAGAACGGTGTTGTATCCGACGTGATTCGCGCTCGCTCCTAGATCCCGTCGCCTTCGTTACGGGACTCGAACGAGAATCGAGGTCCGCAACGAATGGATTTCTATGAGCTGGGTCACCATTGTCTGGGCCATGGTCGGTTCCGCCTGCCTCATGCTGGCTGCAGTGCATCTGCTGGTTTGGGTGAAGGACCGGGCCGCATGGCCGAGTCTGTTCCTGTCGCTCCTGGCCATGGCGACGGCCGCGCTTGCCTTCTGCGAACTCGTCGCGATGAAATCGCAGACGCCAGATGAATATGCGCTTGTGAATCGCGTGGGGCAGGTGGCGGTATGGCTCGTCACCGTATCGTTGGTCGCCTTCGTGCGCAGCTATCTCAGGAGCGGCCGACGTTGGTTGGGGTGGACAGTCATTGCGCTGAGGACCTTCACGCTGGTGCCCAACTTCCTGAGCGGCCAGTCATTGAACTATGACGAGATCTCGGACTTGCGCGCCCTGCCGTTCCTGGGCGAGAACGTCTCGGTCGCTGTCGGCACACCCAATCATTGGATGCTGGTTGCTCAGGTGGCAATGGGCCTGTTCGCCATCTTTGTGCTGGATGCAGGCCGCTCGGCTTGGCGCCGCGGCGACAGGTCCGCCGCCCTCACCATCGGCGGGACGACCTGCCTGTTCGCAGTGGGCGGCGTCGGCCAGGCCATCCTCGTGTTCTGGGGCTTCATCGAGATGCCCATCACCGTGAGCTTGTTCTCCCTGGGCATCGTGTTTGCAATGGCGTACGAGCTGAGCCGCAACGTGCGTTCTGCAGCAAACCTGGTCAACGCCTTGCGCGAAAGCGAGGAGCGCGTGACCTTTGCCACGCAGGCCGCAAAGCTCGGCCTGTGGATGCGCGACGTGGCGAGCGATGCCGTCTGGGCGAGCCCGAGAACCCGCCAGCTGTTCGGCTTCTCGCCGGGCGAGGAGATCAGCTTCGAATCATTGCTGCTGAAGGTGCATGCGGACGACCGCGACGCGGTCGGGTTGGCGTTCTCGCAAGCGGCCGCCGGGGTCGGGGACGGTCGCTACCAGATGCAGTTTCGCGTCGGCGGCGCTAGTGGCAATTCGCGGTGGATCTCGGCACAGGGCCGATTCGAATTCGACCGCCAGCGCGCGGTCCGAAGCCGGGGCGTATGCAGCGACATCACCGCGAGCAAGGAAGCCGAGCAAGAGAACTTGCGCCTGCGCGACGAGATCGCTCATGCGGGTCGCTTGTCGGTCATGGGCCAATTGGCAGCGGCCCTGGCCCACGAAATCAACCAGCCGCTTGGCGCCATCCTGCGCAACGCCGAAGCCGCTGAACTGATGTTGCGTTCCGGTCATGCGGACCTCGACGAGATCCGCGAGATCGTCGAAGACATCCGCGCCGATGATCAGCGCGCCGGTGCCGTGATCGACCGCATGCGCGCGATGCTGCGGCGCCACGAAATCGAAGTCGTTCCCCTGAAGGTCGATGAGCTGCT
>NZ_JBFTRG010000018.1:0-119721 GCF_056399425.1 Variovorax sp. 01N429
GCGCGGACCCCACGAAAAGCGAGCACCGCAGGTTGCCCGTAGCGCAGCGAAGGGACGCCCACAGCAGGGTCGCCTTTCTTTTGCTTCCTTTTCTTTGGCGAAGCAAAGAAAAGGAAGTCGCCCGCCGGGGCGAGTCCCGGCCCCCACCCCCAAAACCGCATACATCAACAGCAACACCCCCACCCGGCGGAAGCCCCCCCGCCCATGACCCCCCTCCCATCCCTCCAGTCCCTCCCCAGAGAAACCCGAGACACCCTCTTCCTCCTATCCGTCATCACCCTCATCCTCCTCCCTCAAACCCCCAACCTCCCGTGGTGGTGCACCCTCCTGGCCGCCATAGTCCTCATCTGGCGCGGCACCCTGGCCATCCAAGCCAAGCCTCTGCCGACAAAGTGGTGGCGAGCCGCCCTGTTGGCGCTGACCCTCATAGCCACTTTCTCCACTCACCGCACCCTCTTGGGCCGCGACGCAGGCGTCACCCTCATCGTCATCCTGCTAGCCCTCAAGACGCTTGAGCTGCGAGCCCGCCGAGACGCCTTCGTGATCTTCTTCCTGGGCTTCTTCACGATGCTCACGAACTTCTTCTATTCGCAATCGCTCCTGACAGCCTTCGCGATGCTGCTGGCTCTGCTGGGCCTGCTGACGGCGCTGGTCAACGCCCACATGCCCGTCGGCAAACCCCCGCTGTCGCAAGCCGCGCGCACTGCAGGCTGGATGGCGCTGCTCGGTGCACCGATCATGCTGGTGCTGTTCATGCTGTTCCCGCGAATGGCCCCCCTCTGGGGAACGCCGACCGACGCAATGGCCGGCCGCACCGGGCTGTCGAACACCATGCGCGTGGGCGCGATCGCGCAACTGGCGCTGGACGACGGCATCGCCGCACGCATCAAGTTCGACGACGGACGCCTTCCGCCACGCGCCAGCCTCTACTTCCGCGGGCCCGTGCTGTCGGAATTCGATGGTCGTGAATGGACGGCCCAGTCCCCTTTCATACGCCGGCAAATGCCTCTCAACCTGCGTGTGCAGGGCGAACCCTCGCGCTATGAGGTCACGCTGGAGCCTTCCAGCCGGCCCATGCTGCTGACGCTCGATGCCACGCCGACCCGGCCGGACCTTCCCGGCTTCGAAGTCTTCGGCACGTCCGATCTGCAATGGGTCACGAACCGACCGCTCACCGATCTCGCGCGCTATCGCGCCGAAAGCTTCACGCAGTTCGAGTACGGGCCGGCGCGCCGCGCGGCCGCCTTGCAATCCTTCGTGGCGCTGCCCCGAGGGTCGAATCCGCGCACTGTGGCGCTCGCAGCGCAGATGCGCAACGACCCGGCCCTGCGCGGCGCTTCGACGCAGGCCTATGTCCAGGCCGTTCTGCAGCGGCTTCGCACGGGCGGCTATTCGTACACGCTCGAACCCGGCCTCTACGGCGACAACACCGCCGACGAGTTCTGGTTCGACATCAAGGCGGGCTTCTGCGAACACATCGCGTCGGCATTCGTCGTGCTGATGCGCGCGCTGGACATTCCGTCGCGTATCGTCACCGGCTACCAAGGCGGCGAGCTCAATGGCGTGGACAACTACTGGATGCTGCGCCACAGCGATGCACATGCCTGGGCCGAGGTCTGGCAGGAAGGCACGGGCTGGGTCCGTGTCGACCCGACCGGCGCGATATCGCCCGACCGGGTCGGCCAGTTCCGGCGTCTCGTGGCGCAGCCGGGGCTCATCGAAGGCGCGTTCGAAGTCGTGACTCCGAGCCTTGCGCACAACCTTCGCGCCGCGTGGGAAGCCGTCAACAACGGTTGGAACCAATGGGTGCTCAACTACACGCAAAGCCGCCAGCTCGATCTTCTGAAGAACCTCGGATTCGAAGCGCCAAGCATGCAGGACCTCATCATGGTGCTGCTGGTGCTGATGGTGGCGGCCAGCGTGGCCGGCGCCGGCTGGACCCTGTGGGAACGCAGCCGGCATGACCCCTGGCTGCGGTTGCTGGGCCAGGCGCGCGCGCGCCTGAAGCAGGCGGGCATCGATGTGCCGGAGACTGCACCACCGCGCCAGATGGCGGCACGCCTGACCGAGCACTTCGGTGCGAATGCACAGGCGGCGCATGACTGGCTGCTCCGGCTCGAAGCGCAGCGTTATGCCAAGACGCCAGGCGCCGGGCTGTCGGCATTGCGCTCCGAGTTCCGCCGACTGTCGTGGCCGCGCTGAAACCGCATGTGAAGTTTTCCGGCGCACGCCACGTGAACGGCACAATGCGCGCCATGCCTCGCCCTCTGACCGTCACTTCGGCCCTTTCCCTCTCCGTTTCCCTGACCTTCTCGGCCGCATTCGTCACTTCGATACCCGCTTCCGCGGCGCAGGGGGTGCACAAGAAGGCCGCCACTGCCGCCCAGAGCGGCATCCCTTACGCCACGCGCACCGACGCGATGCAGTTCGCCGACGAGGTCGCCGATCGCCGCAAGCTCGATCGCCAATGGGTGCGCGCCACCATCGGCAGCGCCAAGCAACTGCAGAACGTCCCGCGCCTGATGCTGCCCGCCCCCGTCGGCACGCCAAAGAACTGGTATGCCTATCGCGGCCGCTTCATCGACCCGGTGCGCATCTCGGCGGGCGTGCGCTTCTGGCGAAACAACGCCGACACGCTCGCACGTGCCCAAGCACAGTTCGGCGTGCCGCCAGAAATCATCGTCGGGATCATCGGCGTCGAGACCATCTATGGACGCAACATGGGCAGCTTCCGCGTCATCGACGCGCTGGCGACCTTGTCCTTCGACTTCCCGCAGGCGCATCCACGCGCCGCCGAGCGGCAGGCCTTCTTTCGCAGCGAACTCGAAAGCTTCCTGAGCACCGAAAGCCGCACGGCTGAAGATCCATTGGCGCCGCTGGGCAGCTACGCCGGCGCGATGGGCATGCCGCAGTTCATGCCGAGCAGCATCGCCAAGTACGCTGTCGACTTCGACGGCGACGGGCGCATCGACCTGGTCAACAACCCCGTCGACGTGATCGGCTCGGTGGCGAACTATTTCAAGGCCTTTGGCTGGCAACCGGGCATGCCGCCCATCTTTCCAGTGAGCTTCGACGAATCGCGACTCCAGAAAGCGGTGCTGCTGGCGCCGGACATCGTGCCGACCTTCAGCGCGGACGCCTTCGTGGCGGGCGGCGCCGTGCTTCAAGGTGAGGCACTCAGGTTCAAGGGACTGCTCGCGCTCATCGAACTGCAGAACGGCGCGGAAGCCCCCAGCTATGTGGCCGGGACACAGAATTTCTACGTGATCACGCGCTACAACTGGAGCAGCTACTACGCGATGTCCGTCATCGAACTCGGACGCGAAGTGCGCGCCGCAATGGATCAGTGATTTCTCTCTGTGGCGGACATCCGCCTCCGGCCGGAGCACGCACTTGCCACAAGAATTCCATCTCGATGCCTACGTCAGTTTCACGCTCGCGGTCTTGCTGCTCTTCGTCGGCAAGGCGTGCACGCGCCGCTTCGAACTTCTGCGGCGCTACAGCATTCCGGAGCCCGTCGTGGGCGGGCTCGTGTGCATCGCCGTCGTCAGCCTGCTTTTCCTCGCCTTTGGGCTGAAGGTCGATTTCCAGCTCGGCGTGCGCGACGTCCTGCTGCTGTATTTCTTCGCGGCGATCGGCCTTGCTTCGGATGTGCGGACCTTGAGCAAGGGCGGGCGACCGCTGGCGGTGCTGCTAGGGCTCTCCGCGGGCTACATGGTGATGCAGAACCTGCTCGGCATGGCCGTCGCGACCGGCTTCGGACTCGATCGGCGCGCGGGACTTCTGACGGGCTCCATCTCCCTCACCGGCGGCGTCGGGACCACTCTGGCGTGGGCTCCGCATTTCGTCAGCGACCTGGGCATCGGCAACGCGGAAGTCATCGGCCTGTCCGCCAACATGGCGGGGTTGATTGCCGCATGTGCGATCGGCGGGCCGCTCGCTGCCTACCTGATGCACAAGCATCGCCTCGTCTCTTCGTCCGAGGCCACTCTGGAGCCGGGCGCCCACTACGAGGACGAGAACCGCACCCGCCTGGACTACAACAGCGTGCTGCTCGCGCTGCTCTGGCTAAACGTGGCGTTGATCATGGGTCGCGGCATCAGCGACCTGATCGCGATGACAGGGCTGAGATTGCCTGCATTCGTCGGAAGCCTGGTGGCCGGCATCCTGGTGCGCAACCTCACGGCCTTGTTCACTGCGCAAAAGGGCCAGTTGTGGCACTGGGACCGCATGCGCGCGGGCGTGTCCCTGATCGCCGACATCTGCCTCGGCGTCTTCCTGACGATGGCGCTGATGGGCCTGCAGCTCTGGCAGATGCACGGCGTTGCGCTCTTCGTGCTGACTGCGGTGGTGCTGCAGGTGATCATGGCGGTCGCCTTCACCGTCTTCGTGGTCTACCTTTGCATGGGGCGCGACTATGAATCGGCCGTCATCTGCGCCGGCTTCGGCGGCATTGCACTCGGCTCGACCGCGACGGCCATCGCCAACATGAGCGCCGTAGCGCGTGAACACGGCCCGGCACCACGCGCGTTCGTGGTCGTGCCGCTGGTCTGCGGATTCTTCATCGACCTGGTGAATGCCTTCGTGATCGGCTTCATGGCCCGATGACTCAAGGCGCCCTGTGCAGCCGGTGCAACGCAATCTCCGGCGGACAGTTGAGCCTGACGTCGACCACTGACGAGCCGCAGCCCACCGAGGTGTAGCCGACCATTCCTTGATGCCGCCACGGACCTCGCGCCGTGAAGCGTGGTACGTCAGCGTCGGTGAGGATGGGTATGCCGCCCGGCAGGCAGATCTGTCCGCCGTGCGTGTGGCCGCTGAGCATCAGGCTGATGTCGGCGTGCGCCGCGAGCCGATAAGGCTCCGGCGTGTGCGAAAGCAGGATCGCGCAGGCGTCCGGCGCGATGTCGGCAGTGGCCTTGTGAAAGTTATGCGTTCGAAAGTAGTGCGCATCGTCGATGCCGGCCAGCGCGAGCGCATCACCATCGCGTTCGATACGCACCGCTTCATTCATGAGCACGCGGATGCCCAGTTCCTCCATGCCTGGCACCATGCGAATGGAGTCGTGATTACCCAGCACCGCGTAAACCGGCTCGCCCAGGTGAGGCCGCAAGCGCGCCAGCGCCTGGAGTGTCGGCGCATAAGGCCCGAAGCTCCGAAACCGGAAGTCGCCGGTCAGCACGCAGACGTCATGGGCCACGCCGCGCAGACTTTCGATCAAGCGCTCCAGATGGACTTCGCTCATGTCGATGTGGAGATCGCTCAGGTGCAGCACCCGGAAGCCCTCGAAGGCCGCCGGCAGACGCCCGAGCCGGACCTCGTTGTCCCGTACTCGGATGTCCAATACATTGCGCCGGCCGCGCGAGCGCAACCCCGTCATGTTGAGCCCGAGGCGGATCATGCTCTGAAAGGAGAACCACTTCTGCAGATGGAAGTAGCGCGTGCTCCGCCGAACGCTGAGAGCCTCATGCTCGCCTTCCAGGCCCAGGCGTTGGTGGAGGTGCGCACGACCGATCCGCGCCTCGAGCACGGCAAGATCCCTGCGTTCTTCTTCGCTGCAGTCGGAAAAGTTCATGGCCAGTCGACTTTACCTGCGCGCCGGGACTTGCGCGGGGACGTAGTTGTCGGGCTAGCGTTGAAGGCGGTCCATTCACATAATCCGTTCACCTGAACCAGGAGGCGCCGTGCGATCCACCTTTGCAGATCAACGACTTCAATCCAAATGGCTGTTGGCGCTTTATGCGCTGATGCTGCTGTTCACCGGCTGCGCATCGATCAAGCCGGATCCGCTTCCCTCGTGGAACGAAGGCAGCACCAAGCAGTCGATCGTCGCCTTTGTCGCCAAGGTCACGGCGCAGGGCTCGCAGGATTTCGTGCCGCCACCCGAGCGCATCGCGGTCTTCGACAACGACGGCACGCTCTGGGCCGAGCAGCCGATGTACTCGCAGGTGTTCTTCGTCTTGGATCGCGTCAAGGCGCTCGCGCCGCAGCATCCGGAGTGGAAGACGACAGAGCCTTTTGCGTCTGTGCTGAGAGGCGATATCAAAGGCGCAATGGCGGGCGGCGAGAAATCCATCCTCGCGCTGGTGGCGGCCACGAGCACCGGCATGTCGAGCGCCGAGTTCGATTCGCTGGTGCGTGACTGGATCGCAACGGCGAAGCATCCGCGCTTCAACCAGCCGTACACCGCGATGGTGTACCAGCCAATGCTCGAACTGATGGCCTACTTGCGCGCAAACGGCTTCAAGACCTTCATCGTCTCAGGCGGCGGCATGTCCTTCATGCGGCCTTGGACCGAAAAAGTCTATGGCGTGCCGCCCGAGCAGGTGGTGGGCAGCAGCGGCAAGACGCGTTTCGAGGAGCGAGGCGACACGCCGGTGATCATGCGCTTGGCGGAACTGGACTTCATCGATGACGGCCCCGGCAAGCCCGTCGGCATCCAGACGCACATCGGTCGCCGACCCATCTTCGCTTTCGGCAATTCAGACGGTGACCTGCAGATGCTGCAGTGGACCGCTGCCGGCCCGGGCGCGAGCTTCATGGGCATCGTCCATCACACGGATGCGGCGCGAGAGTGGGCCTACGACAGCCCATCGAGCGTCGGCAAGCTCAGTCCACCGACACTCGACATCGCGCGCGCCAAGGGCTGGACCGTTGTCGACATGAAACGGGACTGGGGCGTGGTCTTCCCGTTCCAGGCCGCAAAGAACTAGCGGCGCTGCTCCACGTGACGGGCGAAGTTGTCCAGGATGGCTTGCCAACCTTCGCGTTGCTGCTCGATCGGATAGGTCGACTCGCTATCGAAGGTCACACGCACTTTCACGCCATCGGTGCCCTCGGCAAACTCGACTTCGCCGGTGCGGTCGCCGAATGAATATTCGATGCGTGAATGCGGCACGATCTTGGTGTAAGTGCCGGCGAAATCGAATCCCATGCTGCCGTTTTTCGCCTCCATGCGCGAGGTGAAGGTGCCACCGACGCGCAGATCGACCGTGGCAGCAGTCGTGTGCCAGTCGTAGGACGCGGCGTTCCATTGCTTGATGTCTTCGGGCGTCGTGTAGGCGCGCCAGACTTCGGCAATGGGGGCGGCGATGGTGGTTTCTACAGTGATTTTCATAAGGACTCAAAGGATTGGGTTGGTCTCGATCAGTCCGAATCGCATGCAGCGAATTCGCGGCCAAGATCATAGGGGCAGCCCGTCAGCCCCGGCACGAGATGGACGGGCCGGCCGGCGGCACAATCAGCCCGATGCAAAGCCCGCCCTCCCCCGACGACGATGACGCCGCCGCGCAAATCGTGCGTTTGCGCGCTGCGTGGGCCGGGGCCTGGCGGGCGCTCGGCAGCGACGCACCAAGCGATGCCCTCCTCTCGCAATTGCTGGCCCGCTACGCCGAGCCGCATCGCCACTATCACTCGCTCCACCATCTGGACGAATGCCTGCGGCTTCTGGAGGCTCACCGCGCGGCAGCCGAGCGGCCGGCGGAGGTGGCGCTCGCACTCTGGTTCCATGACGCGATCTACGACGTCAACCGCCACGACAACGAAGCGCAAAGCGCCGCCTGGGCCGTCGAGGCGTTGACCGCTGCCGGTCTGCCCGGCGAGGTCATCCGCAGGGTGCATGCGCTGGTGATGGCCACGCGCCATGATGCAGTCCCGGAGGGCTGCGATGCAGCGCTGCTCGTTGACATCGATCTCTCGATCCTGGGCGCCCCGCCGCCGCGGTTTGCGGAATACGAGCGCCAGATTCGCGCGGAGTACGCCCACGTCCCCGCACAGCAATTCGAAGAGCGACGGCGCGCCATCCTTTCTCGTTTTCTCGAACGACGGCCGCTCTATGTGACGCCCGGACTCCGCGCCGAACGCGAGGCGCAGGCGCGCGCCAACCTCCAGTCCGCCATCGACGCGGCGGCAAACCGAGCGCCAACCCCGGCGCCATCTGTGGAGGCGTTGCTGGCGCTCGCCATCCAGCAAGTCAACGCAGGAAATGGCGCGCAAGCAAGAGCACTTTGCGACCAGGCATCGGCAGCGCACGGACCTCATCCTGCGGTTCTTCAGTTGCTCGCGCTGCTCGATCTGCAGAAAGGCGACATCCCCGAGGCGCAGGAACACGTCAGGCAAAGCCTCGCGATGCGCCCCGCGCACGGACCGACGCTCGCACTGGCCGGAGACATCGCGCGTGCAGCCGCCGCACCTGAAGAAGCGTTGGCCCTGTTCGAGCGCGCTCATGGCCTGCAGCCCGATCGCCCCGAACGCCGTCACGCCGTCGGTGCCGCGTGGTTCGAACTCGCGCTGAAGCGTCAGGACGCCGGCGATCTTGCCGGCGCTGCCGCCGCCCTGCGAAGTGCGCTGTTCCTGCTGCCGCACTATGCGGAGGCGGAAGTGAATCTAGGCATCGTGCTGCAGGAAAGCGGCGACATGGACGGCGCGATGCAAGCCTATGGCCGCGCCTATCGCGTGCGCGAAGACACCTTTGGTCGCATCGCCCATGCGCTGGGCGCAGCGAGCACAGGACAGCTCTGGCTCGACCTCGACGCACTTCGCACCGCACTGCGCGACACGCCCGCCGCCTGACCCGACTCTTCAGCTCCTCAGGTCCTCAAGCCCGATCCCGCTTGGATCGATAACCCCTGCGATAGACGCCAGGAGCGGCCATGATCCCGGCCGACACTTCGTTGTAGCGTTCAATGTGCTGCGGCGACATGGCTTCGCACACCAACGCCGGAACCTCGCGCCGCACGGGATAGCACTGGGCCACTGGCGTCCCACGCGGGAGTACGCCGCAGAAGTCGGGCTCGGTCCACAGGGCCGGAAAGTTGATTCCGATGTCGATGAACTTGTCCGAGTCGACCATGCCGGTGATCAGCCGAAACGGCAGATCATCGCGATGGACCGGATGCACCACCATCAGCGACCAGTCCGCCTCGAGCTCGATGGTCCAGAAGCTGTTGAACTTCAATGCGGAGCGCCCTTCATGCGAAAAGGGAGAGCCTTCGATCTGCTCCGGCACATGAAAGCTCAAAGGCGCGCGCGGATGCGCAGCCGAGGCCAACGGCGGCAAGGGCCAGTCCCAGCTGAATTGCATGCGCTCCACATGAACATCGCAAGGCAGCAGCATCAGAAAACCATGCGTCATCGCATCGACGAAGGGCGGGCACTGCTTCACCGTCCGCACGGCGCGCTGATGCACGGCCGATGGCACCCGCGGCGGCATCGTGCGCAGCCAGTCGGGCAGCATGGCGTGCGCCGGCACCGGGCGCGGCAGCAGCTCGATCAGCGCCGGGTCGCAGCGAAAGGTGATGTTCATGCGCCGGAAGGATATGCGCTCCGCCGATCTGCGCAACCGGCGGAGTGACAGCTCATGCGGGGCGCCGCTTCAGCGGACCCGCCCATCCCTCCACGCACCCACGAGCTTGTCGTAGTTGATGGTCTCGCCCTGCGGCTTTTCGTTGGCGAGCTTCTTCCACGGCGCGCCCTTGTCGCTCAGCCACTTGTCTGGCGACGACTTGGGGTTGAGCTTGGGCGCGCAGTGCGCCATGCCTGCGCGCTGCAGGCGCGCCATGACGTCGTCCATCTCGCTCGCGAGGTTGTCCATGGCCTGCTGCGGCGTCTTTTCGCCGGTGACTGCGACCGCCACATTCTTCCACCAGAGCTGCGCGAGCTTCGGATAGTCGGGCACGTTGTTGCCGGTCGGTGTCCACGCGACACGCGCAGGACTGCGATAGAACTCGATCAGGCCGCCATACTTCGGTGCGTTCTGCGTGAAGTAATCGGAGCGGATGTCGCTGTCCCGGATGAAGGTCAACCCGACGATCGACTTCTTGAGCGACGTCGTTTTCGCGGTCACGAACTGCGCATAGAGCCAGGCCGCCGCGGCCCGGTTCGGATCGTTGGACTTGAGAAAGGTCCACGATCCGACGTCCTGGTAGCCGTTCTGCATACCCTGCTTCCAGTACGGGCCGTTGGGTCCAGGCGCCATCCGCCACTTCGGCGTGCCATCGGCGTTCACCACAGGCAGCCCTTGCTTGATCATGTCGGCCGTGAACGCGGTGTACCAGAAGATCTGCTGCGCGATCTGGCCTTGCGCGGGCACCGGGCCGGACTCGCCGAAGGTCATCCCGGTGGCTTCCTTGGGCGCGTACTTCTTCATCCAGTCGATGTACTTGGTCAACGCATAGACGGCGGCAGGCGAATTGGCGCCGCCGCCGCGCTCGACCGATGCGCCAACCGGCGTGCACTTGTCCGCCGCCACGCGGATGCCCCATTCGTCGACCGGAAGACCGTTGGGAATACCGACATCGGCCTCGCCCGCCATCGACAGCCATGCATCGGTGAATCGCCAGCCAAGCGAGGGGTCCTTCTTGCCATAGTCCATGTGGCCGTAGATCGGCTTGCCATCGATGGTCTTGACGTCTTCGCTGAAGAAGGCGGCGATGTCTTCGTAGGCGCTCCAGTTCAGCGGTACGCCGAGTTCATATCCGTACTTGGCCTTGAACTTGTCCTGCAGGTCCTTTCGCGCGAACAAGTCGGCGCGGAACCAATACAGATTGGCGAACTGCTGGTCGGGCAATTGGTAGAGCTTGCCGTCGGGCGCCGTGGTGAAGCTCGTGCCGATGAAGTCCTTCAGGTCGAGCCCCGGATTGGTGTATTCCTTCCACGGCCCCGCCATCTGATCGGTAAGCGACAGCGCTGTGCCATAGCGGTAGTGGGTTCCGATGTGGTCCGAGTCGTTGATCCAGCCGTCGTAGATCGACTTGCCGGACTGCATCGAGGTCTGCAGTTTCTCGACGACGTCGCCTTCCTGGATGATGTCGTGCTTCACCTTGATGCCAGTGATTTCCTCGAAGGCCCTGGCCATTGTCTTTGACTCGTACTCGTGCGTCGTCAGCGTCTCGGACACTACGGCGATTTCCTTCACACCCTTGTCCTGCAGCTTCTTGGCCGCGTCGATGAACCATTTCATTTCGGCCATCTGCTGGTCTTTGCTCAGGGTCGACGGCTGGAATTCGCTGTCGATCCATTTCTTGGCCTCCGCCTCTCCCGCCCCGGCGCTCTGCATGGCGAATGTCGCCGCGGCCAGAGCCAATGCTGTGTAGCGAATCTTCATGAGTGTCTCCTCGATGGCGCTTCCCGGTTCTGGAGGAGTCGGCTCCGGGAAAGCGGAGAGCCGGTCCAGTTGAAAAAGGGAAAGGTCGACGCGTCAGCCCTTGCGCATGATCAGTCCGACCACGAGCATGGACAGCACAAAGCTGATCCAGATCGACGGCTCTTCCTCAAGGCTCATCCATTCCTGGAACTTGCCTGCGAGGCCGATGAAGATGAGATTGATATAGGCAGCAGTGAGCAACCCGATGAAGAGCCGGTCGCCTCGCGTTGTCTCCAGCGGCAGCCAGCCACGGCGCAAGGTGGTCGGCGACTTGAGTTCCCACACAGTCATGCCGACGAGCATCAGCGCAATGCAGCTGAAGAAAATGGCCACCGGTGTGGTCCAGACCATCCAATCGAACATCGCACTCTCCTTGTCAGACGCGGCCCATCGCGAAACCCTTGGCGATGTAGTGCCGAACGAACCAGATCACGATGGCGCCGGGCACGATGGTCAGGACACCCGCCGCGGCCAGCGTCGCCCAGTCCATCCCGGCGGCACTCACGGTGCGCGTCATGGTCGCGACGATCGGCTTGGCATTCACGCTGGTCAGCGTGCGCGCCAGCAGGAGCTCCACCCAGCTGAACATGAAGCAGAAAAAGGCCGCGACGCCGACGCCCGCCTTGATCAACGGCAGGAAGATCGTGAGAAAGAAGCGCGGGAACGAATAGCCGTCGATGTAGGCCGTCTCGTCGATCTCCCGCGGAATGCCGCTCATGAAGCCTTCGAGAATCCACACCGCAAGCGGCACGTTGAACAGCAAGTGCGCCAGAGCCACGCCCAGATGCGTGTCCATGAGGCCGACGGTCGTGTAGAGCTGAAAGAACGGCAGCAGGAAGACCGCCGGCGGTGTCATGCGGTTGGTCAGAAGCCAGAAGAAGACGTGCTTGTCTCCAAGGAACGAATAGCGCGAAAACGCATAGGCAGCCGGCAGCGCCACCGTGAGCGAGATCACGGTGTTGATGCCTACGTAGATGAGGCTGTTGATATAGCCCGAATACCACGACTCGTCCGTGAAGATGCGCTTGTAGTTCTCCCACGTCAGGTGCTGGGGAAAGAACGAGAAGCTCGAGAGGATCTCCTCGTTCGTCTTGAAGCTCATGTTGATCATCCAGTAGATGGGCAACAGCGCGAAGACGATGTACAGCACCAGAAAGAGGCTGCGCTTGCGCAGGCGGTCTTCGCTCATGGCGCCTCCTCGGCGGTGTCGTGCGTGCCGACACGCAGCATCCAGTTGTAAAGGACGAAGCACAGCAGCAGGATGATGAGGAAATAAATCAGCGAGAAAGCCGCCGCTGGCCCGAGATCGAACTGACCGACAGCCTTCTGCGTGAGGTATTGGCTGAGGAAGGTGGTCGCATTGCCGGGCCCGCCGCCCGTCAGCACGAAGGGCTCCGTGTAGATCATGAAGCTGTCCATGAAGCGCAGCAGCACCGCGATCACCAGCACGCCGCGCATCTTCGGCAGCTGGATATAGCGAAACACCGCGAACTTGCTCGCCCCGTCGATGCGCGCCGCCTGGTAGTAGGCATCGGGTATCGAACGCAAGCCGGCGTAGCACAGGAGCGCCACGAGAGGCGTCCAGTGCCAGACGTCCATCAGCAGCACGGTCAGCCAGGCGTGCGTCGCGTTGCCCGTGTAGTTGTAGTCGATGCCCAGCTTCCGCAGCGCATAGCCGAACAGGCCGATGTCCGCCCGGCCGAAGATCTGCCATATGGTGCCGACCACGTTCCATGGAATCAGCAGCGACAGCGCAACGATGACCAGCACTGCCGACGAACGCCAGCCGGTGGACGGCATCGACAGCGCAAGGCAGATGCCGAGCGGGATCTCGATCAGGAGCACCGCCAGCGAAAAGCCGAGCTGGCGCAACAGCGCTTCATGCAGTTCGCTGTCGCGCATGACGGAGGCGAACCATTCGGTGCCCACGAAGACTCGGCGGTCGGGCGAAATGATGTCCTGCACCGAGTAGTTCACCACGGTCATCAGCGGGATGATGGCCGAGAAGGCCACGCAGACCAGCACCGGCAGCACGAGCCACCAGGCCTTCTGGTTGATCGGTTTATTGATTCCGTTCATGTCGAAGCCTCCGGTTCAGCTCGCTTCAGGCCACCAACTCTTCGTCGCGATAGAAACAGGTATGGCGGCCCACCACGGCCAGCCAGATCGGCTCGCCGGCCGATGGGACCCGCGTCTCCAGCCCGAAGCGGGCTTTGAGCGTGTGGTCGCCGACGGCCGCGCTCAACATCAGGTGCGTTCCGACGTCCTGCACGCGTGCGACCGTGGCCATCAGTGCCCCTGGCGAGTGGGGTTCGGCCAGCGCGACGTACTCCGGTCGAATGCCGATCTTCAGTGCGCCCTCAGGAAGTTCGCGTGTCGCCTGCAGCCTCGCGCCCGCAATGTCGAGAACGCCGCCCGCGCTCAGTGCCGGCAGGAAGTTCATCCCGGGCGAGCCGATGAAATGACCGACGAAGGTATGGGCCGGCCGCTCGAAAAGCGCTTCCGCACTGCCGATCTGCACGGCCTTGCCGCGCGTCATGACCACAACTTCCTCGGCGAAAGTGAGCGCCTCAACCTGGTCGTGCGTGACGTAGATCAACGTGAGCTTGAGTTCGCGATGAATCTGCTTGAGCTTGCGACGCAGTTGCCACTTGAGGTGCGGATCGATCACCGTCAGTGGCTCGTCGAAGAGCACAGCCGACACGTCGCTGCGAACGAGTCCGCGCCCGAGAGAGATCTTCTGCTTGGCGTCCGCGGCAAGGCCAGCCGCGCGCTGGTTGAGCTGCCCGCTCATGTCCAGCATTTCCGCGATCTCGCCGACGCGCTTGCGGATCTGCTCTGCGGGCATGTTCCGGTTGCGCAGCGGAAAGGCCAGGTTCTGTGCCACGGTCATCGTGTCGTAGATCACCGGGAACTGGAACACCTGCGCGATGTTGCGTTGCTGGGGCGTCTCCAGCGTCACGTCGCGGCCGTTGAATTTGACACTGCCCTTCGACGGCGCGAGCAGGCCCGAGATGATGTTGAGCATCGTCGTCTTGCCGCAGCCCGAGGGCCCAAGCAACGCGTAGGCGCCGCCGTCACGAAAGCTCATCTTGAGGGGCAGGAGCGCATAGTCGCTGTCCTGCGTGGGGTGGGTACGATAAGCGTGGGCGAGATCGAGGTCGATGCGAGCCATGTCAGCCTCCCTTGTGGCGCCAGTCGGGCGCAACGGCGAGCCGCTCGCCGCTATCGAACACATAGGCCTGAGACGCGCTGAAGTACAGGGTCACGGCCGCGCCGAGATCGAACCGATGCACGCCGGTCAATTGCGCGACGAGTTCGCCCACCAGCGTCTCGACGTGGACGAAGGTGTCCGATCCGGAGATCTCGGCCAGCTCCACCTTGCCTTGCAAAGGGATGTCGCCATTGCCGCCACCGATGTTGAGCGCGCTGGCCCGCAGGCCGACGGTGACCGCCCCATCCACCCCCGCCGGCATTGACAGCGGCAGCAGGGGACCGCCTTCGATCTGCACGCCGCCAGTGACTGCAAGGCCCGTCATCAGGTTCATCGGCGGATCGCTGAACGCACGCGCGACACGCAGCGACTGCGGCGCATGGAAGACCTCGGCAGTCGGCCCGTACTGAAGCAGCTCTCCGGCGTCCATGACCGCCGTGTAGCCACCCAGCAGCAGTGCCTCGCCCGGCTCGGTGGTGGCATAGATCACTGTCGAATCGCCCGTCGCAAAGAGCTGCGTGAGTTCCTCGCGCAAGCCTTCGCGCAACTTGTAGTCGAGGTTCACCAGCGGCTCATCGAGCAGCATCAGCGGCGCGTTCTTGGCCAGAGCGCGAGCCAGGGCCACGCGCTGTTGCTGGCCGCCGGAAAGCTCTGCGGGATAGCGGTCGAGGAACATGCCGATGTGCAGCTTGTCCGCCAATTCCCGCACGCGCGCTTCGATGTTCGGCTCGCCGCGCAGCTTGAGTGGCGATCCGATGTTGTCAGCCACCTTCAGCGACGGGTAGTTGATGAACTGCTGATACACCATGGCCACGTTCCGCTGGCGAACCGGCACGCCGGTGACATCCGTGCCGTCGACCAAGACCTTGCCTTCGGTGGGCGCGTCGAGCCCCGCCATCAGCCGCATGAGGCTCGTCTTGCCGGCCTGCGTGGCGCCGAGCAGCACGGTCACCGCACCACTGCGCGGCGCGATGCTCTGCGGATAGAGCCAGGTCTGTGCGCCGACCTTCTTGGCGACGCGATCGAGCGTCAGCTGCATGGAACTCCCCCTCCTCCTGCGAGTGCCCGCGCCTGCATCCAAGCGTCGACTTGCTCGCGCTCCGTAGGCGTGAAATGCAGGCCGAGCTTCGAGCGGCGCCAGAGCACGTCCTCGCCGCTGCATGCCCACTCCTCGTTGCGCAGGTAATGCAACTCGCGCTCGTGCAGGCCGGGTGCCACGGCGGGGCCCATGTCGTTCATCGATTGCGCATCGCCGATCACCTCCGTGATGCGCGCACCATAGGCGCGTGCAAGCCGCCGCGCAAGGCCGGCCCCCATCCACGCATGCCTGGTTCGCACCGCGGATACGAAGCGTTCGAAATCGTCGTCGGGCCGCGAAGTGCGGCTCGTGGCGCCGATCCAGGCCGAGAGATCGCCGCCCGCCATGAATGCCCCGTCGGTCCATGGAGCGCGCGCATCGCCCAGCATGCGCCCCACTTCGTCGGCTGCGTCCTCTGCCAGTTTGCGAAAGGTGGTGATCTTGCCGCCCCAAACCGACAGCAAGGGCGCCGCCGTGGTGTTGGATTCGAGCATGTAGTCGCGCGTGACCGCCGACGGGTCGCCCGAAGCATCATCGAGCAGCGGACGCACGCCCGAGTACGTCCAGACCACATCGGACGGCAGGATGGCCTTCTCGAAATACCGGCTGGCCTGGCTGCACAGGTAATCGACCTCGTCGTCGCTGATGCGCGCCGCCCCCGGGTCGTCACCCTGCAATTCGATGTCGGTCGTGCCGATCAGCGTGAAATCGTCCTGGTAGGGAATCGCGAAGATGATCCGCTTGTCCGGGTTCTGGAAGATGTAGGCGTGGTCGTGGCCGAACACGCGCGGCACGACGATGTGGCTGCCCTTGACCAGCCTCAGATGCCGCGTTGCCAGCGCTTCGCCTTGCGCCGAACGGGCCACGCCACGCAAGAAAGCTTCCGCCCATGGACCGGCGGCGTTGACCACCGCGCGGGCGTGCACCGTTCGCTGTCCTTCGCGGCCTTCAAGCACGGCGGTCCAGCCCTCGCCGTCGCGCTGAGCGCTGATGCAACGGGTGCGCGTCAGCACCTCCGCGCCTCGCGCGCGGGCGTCCAGGGCGTTCAGCACCACGAGGCGCGCATCGTCGACCCAGCCGTCCGAATACACGAAGCCGCGCCTGAATTCGGGCTTGAGCGCCGCGCCGGCCTCGTGCCGCCGAAGGTCGACCGTGCGCGAACCCGGCAACACCTCGCGCTTTGCCAGGTGGTCGTACATGAACAGGCCGATGCGGATCATCCAGGCCGGCCGCATCGACGGGTCGTGCGGCATGACGAAGCGCAGCGGCCGCATGATGTGCGGCGCACTCTTGAGCAGCACTTCACGCTCTTGCAACGCCTTGCGGACCAGCGAGAACTCGTAGTACTCCAGGTAGCGCAACCCTCCGTGGATCAGCTTGGTGGACGACGACGAGGTGTGCGCAGCGAGATCGTCCTTTTCGCAGAGCACGACGCGCCAGCCGCGCCCCGCGAGATCGCGCGCAATGCCGCAACCATTGATCCCGCCGCCGACGATCAGGACGTCGCAGTCTGCGGTGAAAGCGGATGGGGGCGATGCTTCCGGGCTCAAGGGGGTCGATTCCGTTTCTGTGGGGGTTGTCTGAGGCGTTGGTTTTTCGGTTTTTTTCATTCTGGTTCCTTAAAGCGCGATTTTCTTCGGCGTTAACCCTTAATCTTGTTCGTTTATTTTCGTTCTAAAGTTGAGCGAAATCGCGTCTGCCGCCATCCGTGAACTCAAATCCCCGCCAACTCAAGCTCCTCAACACTGTCCGCTCGCGGGGTTCGGTCACCGTCGAAGAACTGGCCGAAATGCTCGGCGTCACCCTGCAGACGGTGCGCCGGGACGTCCAGCGCCTGGCGGACGAAAAACTGCTCACGCGCTTCCATGGGGGCGTGCGCGTGCCGAGCTCGACCACTGAAAACATCGGCTATCAGCAGCGCGAAACGCTCAACGCCGAGGGCAAGGCGCGCATCGCGCGAGCCGTGGCAGCGCGGGTGCCGAACGACTGCTCGCTGATCCTCAATATCGGCACGACGACTGAAGCCATCGCGAAGGCGCTGCTGCATCACACCGGCCTGCGGGTGATCACCAACAACCTCAACGTCGCGACCATCCTCAGCGACAACCCCCATTGCGAAGTGATCGTGGCGGGCGGCTCGGTGCGGCTGCGCGACCGCGCCATCGTCGGCGAGGCGACCGTCGACTTCATCCGCCAGTTCAAAGTGGACATCGCACTCATCGGCGTGTCGAGCATCGAGGCCGACGGCACGCTGCGCGACTTCGACTTGCGCGAAGTCAAGGTGGCGCAAACCATCATCGCGCAGGCACGCGAAGTCTGGCTCGCGGCCGATGCAAGCAAATTCAACCGGCCCGCGATGATCGAACTCGCCAAGCTGTCGCAGATCGATTGCCTCTTCACCGACGCGGAACCACCACCCCCCTTTCCCGAGCTGATCGAACACGCGCAAGTCCGCTGCGAGATCGCACGCGAACACTGAAGGAACCTTTTTTCATGACCTACCTGCTCGCCCTCGACCAAGGCACGTCGAGCTCACGCAGCATCGTTTTCGATGGCGCCGGCCGCATCGTCGCCATCGCTCAACGCGAACTCACGCAGATCTATCCGCAACCCGGCTGGGTCGAACACGATCCGCTGGAGATCTGGACCAGCCAACTCGCCACCGCACGCGACGTGCTCGCCAAGGCGAAGCTCAAGGCCAGCGACATTCACGCGGTCGGCATCACCAACCAGCGCGAAACCACGCTCGTGTGGAACCGCAAGACGGGCCAGCCGGTGCACCACGCCATCGTCTGGCAGGACCGGCGCGCAGAGCCGATGTGCGCCAGGCTGCGACAGGACGGCATGGCCGACGCCATCCGGGACAAGACCGGCCTCGTGATCGACGCCTACTTCTCCGGCACCAAGCTGCGCTGGCTGCTCGACAACGTCCCCGGCGTGCGCGCGCAGGCCGAGCGCGGCGAGTTGGCCTTCGGCACCATCGACAGTTGGCTCATCTGGCAATTGACGGGCGGAAAGGTGCATGTCACCGACGTCAGCAATGCGTCGCGCACGATGCTCTTCAACGTTCACACCAATCAGTGGGACGCCGATCTGCTGAAGGCGCTTGACATTCCGGCACCGCTGATGCCCGAGGTCAAGCCGTCGAGCGCGCATTTCGCCGACACGGACGCCGGCCTGTTCGATTGCAGCCTGCCGATCGGCGGCGTGGCGGGCGACCAGCAGAGCGCGCTATTCGGCCAGGCCTGCTTCGAAGCCGGCACGGCAAAGAACACCTATGGCACCGGCTGCTTCCTGCTCATGCACACCGGCAACGCCTTCCAGCCTTCGCACAACGGGCTGCTCGTGACGAGCGCCGCGCAGACCAGCGGGCAGCCGCAATACGCAATGGAAGGCAGCGTGTTCGTCGGCGGTGCCGTCGTACAGTGGCTGCGCGACGGGCTCAAGGCCATCCCGGGCAGTGCGCATGTGCAAGCGCTGGCCGAGAGCGTGCCTGACGCCGGCGGCGTGATGATGGTGCCCGCCTTTACGGGGCTTGGCGCGCCTTATTGGGACGCCGAGGCGCGCGGCATCATCACCGGCCTGACGCGCGGAACCACCGTGGCACACATCGCGCGCGCTGCGCTCGAGAGCATTGCCTACCAGAGTGCTGCGCTGCTGCAGGCGATGAGCCGCGATGCCCTTGCGGCAGGAGGCACTCCCGTGGCCGAACTGCGCGTGGATGGCGGTGCTTCGGTGAACGACCTGCTCATGCAATTCCAGGCCGACCTGCTGGGCATCCCGGTGGTGCGGCCAGAAGTGACGGAGACCACGGCGCTGGGCGCGGCCTACCTGGCGGGGCTGTCTACCGGGGTGTACGGCAATGTGGGCGAACTGTCGAAACTCTGGCGTGTGGAGCGGCGCTTTATCCCAACGATGAGCCGAGCCAAGGCGGATGAAGCAATGGCCGGATGGGAGACGGCCGTGCGAAGGGCAACGCTGGCCGCGTAGGCTCCTGGCTCCTGAGCTCCGATACTGCTGACGTAGGACCCGGCCTACCCTTGAAGCAGCCACTGGCTGCTGCAACTTCCGCTCTCCAGAACCTATCTGAATGGGTGGCCCCAGCCCTCAATATCAGTGTGCGATGACGGAGACAGGACTCATGCGAGAAGCGATTTATTGTTTCGATACCGCCTGTGTGCGGTTTGCCATTTATCCCGACGGCGTCCGGGTGGTGGCCGCGATCAGCGAGGATCCGCTGCGCGATCTTTTCGGCGCGAGTGAAGGCGGCGAAAGCCTCGTTCGGGCCTATCTGGACAACGCGGATCTGATCAACGCCATAGCGATCGAGCGTCACCACCAGGGCGGCGGCCGGCCTGTGGTGCTCGAAACCGCGGACTTCGAAATGTCCGCCCACGAAACCTGCTGAAGCGCGCCCACGCGCAAAGTACATGCACAGCACACGCGCACGGCAGCGCGTGCCCGCTGTACGTTGCTCTTTCGTCCTACGTCCACGCAGCGCCGCCAGCACTGAGATGCCCGTCATGGGCACACTGGTTCAAGAAGCGCTTCGATTGCTGCAAGCGGCTGCCTGTGCGCGGGCTCTGCTCACCTGCGCCGGGTTGTCGCCCCAGAATGCCTTGCTCAACGGCCCGCCGCGCTTCGAGCTGGAGTGCCGTCTCGAAAGCCTCGATCAGCAGCTGACGACACTCCTCCTGGGGATGACCCGCGAGCAGCGCGAGCGGCTTCGGCTGGAGCGCGCCCTCTTCCTCCGACTGCTGCAGGAAAGCGCGGGCTTTCGGCTGCAATTCTGGAGCGACCGCGACGCGCTGGACGAGATGCCCCCTTCGCACCTGTTCGAGTGGGTTGCGCACGACGATGAACGCATGGAACTCGCACAGATCGAGAACGCGATGACTCCGAATGAAAAAGTGCGCTATGCGTCTGCAATGGTCGAGCAGTCGCCATTTCGATGAAATCCATGAGGCGGAAGAAGATGATGGGGACGGCGTCGGTCGTTGTCCTGCACGCGGAGCATGCGTCGTCCTTCGGGTCCGTCGGGCATCAGGGCCCGACACTCTGCCCAGATTCGAACTCAATCATTTCACCCATCAACCATCCATCCAATATCGCAAGGAGCTCATCCATGTCCGACGTCATCGAATTGGGCAACAGCCTGGACCATTCCGAAATCGACGTGACTGAACCGCACAACGTGAGCTATTGGATGGATCGCCTCGGCGTCACCGAAGAGGAACTGCGCAAGGCCATTGCCGACGTCGGCGTTTCAGCAGACCAGGTCGCCGTGCACCTCGGCAGGATGTGAGTTCAGCTGCGTTGCGCGAGCGCGAGCGCGAGGATGCGATCCAACGCGTCGAAGTCGATCGGCTTCTGCAAGTGGTGATCGAAGAGCCCTGCCGGAGCGCCGGCTTCCTCTGACGCAAAACCCGAGATCGCCACGATCATCGGCGGCGCGCCGCGCGCGCTGGCGCGCAGTTGCCTCGCGACTTCGGTGCCTGGAAAATCAGGCAGCTTGAGGTCGACCAAGGCGGCGTCGAATGATTCGCTGGCGGCGGCGTCGAGCGCCTGTCGACCGGTATAGGTGCAACGTGCCGTGTGGTCCTGCAGCGCGAGGATCTCCTTGAGCAGGTCGGCTGCGGCTTCGTTGTCGTCGACGATCAGAACATTCACATCAGTCTTCCCGGGTGCGGGGCCCCAGTATCGGACCGGGCGCTCGATGGGAATGTAGGACGCAGTCTCAGCTGTTTACGCCGCGGACCTTGCACCTTCGGGCAGTTGACAACCCGGATGCGGCACCGGACAGTGCCGCATGACGCGTTCCCAGCTCATCCTTTTCGGCGGCTTACTGTTCGCAAAATCCGGCGCAGCGCACCAAAACCACCGCAATGTTGCGTCGACCATCACGTGCCGCCGGGCATGGAACGCGCGCTGGATTACGTGCGCGGCGACGCTGCTGGCGCTGATCCTCACGGTGTGGGCCGGGGCCGTCGGGGCCCAAGAGGCGCCTCCGGCGGGAGCGCCGCTGACTGTTTCAAACCGGGAGGTTTTCGTCTTCCGCTCGCCGATGTTCGGCCTCACGGCACAGCAGCGGTCGGCGCGCGCGGCGGAGCGCATCGGCCAGTTGCCCTTCTCGCGGCTGCGATCGATGCCCCAGGCCAACGGCTTCACGCACGAAGGGATGGAGGGCTACGCGATTATGGTGGACGGCGGCACCGTCTTCACCGTGTTCGAAAGCGATCGGGAGCCAGGGGATCCGCCGCTGGACCAGGTCGCAGCGAGCGCCGCTCGACGCCTGCATGATGCACTGGAGGTCCGCGCAGACCAGATGAACGGCCGCCAGTTCGCCGCATCGGCCGGCTGGACGGCGCTGGCAACGCTGATCCTCGCGGCGTTCGTCTTCGTGCTGCAACGCACCGCCCTGCGGGTCAGCGACCGCACCGGGCCGCTCCGAGCGCGCTTCGAGAATCGCAAGCTGCTCGACTGGCGCCGCATGGTCGCGCTGGGGCTGATCGGTGCGGTTCACTGGATCAAGATCGCCATCATCCTGGTCGCCGTCTATCTGTGGCTGGCCTACGTGCTGACGCGCTTCCCCTACACGCAGCCGTGGGGAGAGACGCTCGGCAGTTCGGTGATCGGATTGGCGACCAAGCTCGTGACCGGCATCATTCATTCGTTACCGGACCTCGCGACCGTCGCCGCCATCTTCGTGCTGGCCCACCTGGCCATTCGCGGCCTGCATGCGATTTTCGAGGCCGCACGCAGCAGCGGCGTCTCGGTCGCGGCACTGCAGCCTGACACCATTGGCGCAACGCGGCGACTGACGGCCGCGCTCGTGTGGGTCTTCGCGCTCGTGATGGCCTATCCGTTCATCCCAGGGTCGCACTCGGACGCCTTCAAGGGCCTCAGCGTATTCTTCGGCGTGCTAGTCACGCTGGGGTCGTCGGGCACTGTCTCTCAGGTCATGGCGGGCTTCGTGCTCATCTATGCGCGAGCGTTGCGAGTCGGCGACTTCGTGAAGATCGGCGAATCGGAAGGCTACGTGATCGAGATGGGTGTGCTGTCGACCAAGCTGCGCAACCACGTGGATCAGGTCGTCACCCTGCCCAACACGGTCGTGGTCGCGGCGAGCATCCTGAACCAGAGCGACACCTCCAAGGCGCGCGGTATTTCGGTCACGACATCGGTGACCATCGGCTATGACTCTCCCTGGCGCCAAGTGCACGCGATGCTCGCGCTTGCGGCTGGCAGGACGGCCGAGCTTTTGTCGGAGCCGCCGCCGGTCGTCCGCCAGTTGCAGTTGCAGGATTTCTATGTCGAGTACGAGCTCAACGTCTTCATCCGGGACGGCGCCCCCAAATACGATGTGGTCAACGAGCTGAACGGACACATCCAGGACGTCTTCAATGAATACGGCGTGCAGATCATGTCGCCGCACTTCGTGTTGCAGCCGGCCGCGCCCGTCGTGGTGCCCAAGGAGGCGCTGCACGCCCCGCCTGCGGCCTGATCCTGATTCCCCGGGGGTTTTCGAGAAACGCGGAAAGTGGCATCCTCACATCGGGAGGTGCGTCGAACTTCCTCTGGAGATTTCGCATGGCTGCTCGTTCCCTCGCGTCGCTATCGCTCAGCTTCGGTCTGGTGTCGATTCCGGTGAAGCTGTATTCCGCCACGGAGAGTTCCAGTGCGGTGAGATTCAACCTCCTGACCAAGGACGGTTCGCGGGTCAAGCAGCAATACGTGTCCGAGAAGGACCCTTCGGTCGTGGTGCCGCGCTCCGAGATGGTCAAGGGTTACGAATTCGAGAAGGACCGCTACGTGCTCTTCTCACCCGACGAGCTCAAGGCAGTCGAAGAGAGCGCGACCCACACCATCGACATCGTCGCCTTCATTCCCGAGAAGGCCGTCGACCCCATCTACTACGACAAGGCCTATTTCATCGCACCCGACAAGCGCGGCGGCAAGCCCTACACACTGCTGCGCGCAGCGATGCGCAAGAGCGGCCGGTGCGCCCTGGCGAAATGGGCCTGGAAAGGCAAGCAGTACGTCGTGCAGATTCGCGCGGCCGAAGACGGGCTGGTGCTGCAGCAGCTTCTTTACGCCGACGAAGTGCGGTCAATGAAGGACCTGCAGATCGAGGAGATCAAGCCCTCTGACGCGGAGGTGCAATTGGCGCTCCAGCTCATCGACCAGATCTCGCAGGACAGCTACGACCCGACGCAGTTTGTCGACGAGGAAAAGCAGCGGATCCTGTCGGCTATTGACGCCAAGATCGAAGGCAGGCAGGTGGTGACTGCCGAGCACCACGAAGAGGCGGCTTCGGGCGGTCAGATCATCGACCTGACGGAGATGCTGCGCGCCAGCCTCGCCAAATCGGGCTCGGGGGCCGGTGCAGGGGCAGCCCCGGCGAAGCGCCAGGCACGCGCGCCCGCTGCCGCCGAAGTCGTCACGCCGCTTGCCACCAACGAGCGCAAGGGCGTCAAGCGGGCGTCCAAGACTGCTGCCGCTGCCGACGCCGTCCCTGCCAAAGCCCGCGCCAGGAAGTGACCGTCGATCATCCGGAGACTCCACACACCTTGCGCAGCATCCAGGAGATGCTGGGCCTCTCCCGGAGCGCCATCGCGGGGCTGATCGCCAACGGGTTCGTGCGCCCGGCTCGCGGGCCGCGCAACGCCTATCGTTTTTCCTTCCGCGACGTCGTGTTGCTCAGGACCGCGCACGACCTGCAGGCGGCGGACATTCCGACGCGCAAGATCCTGCGGGCGCTGCAGCGGCTGAAGGCGACGCTGCCTGAAGAACTGCCGTTGTCAGGCTTGCGGATCACGGCCGTGGGAAGTTCGATCGCCGTGCGCGACCGCGAAAGCCAGTGGGAAGCGGAGACCGGCCAGTTGCTCATGGACTTCGACATCGCCGCAACCCGAGGTGCGGTGGCCTTTGTCGACCGGCGGCGAAGCGAGGGACCGTCCGCGGATGCGGTGTCGGCAGAGGCTTTGTTCTCAGCCGGTGAAGAACTCGAACTGACGGACTTGAAGGCGGCGGAGGCTGCGTATCGCCAGGCGTTGGCCCTCGAGCCCGACCATGCGGACGCCTATCTGAATCTCGGCGCGATCCTTTGCGAATCCGGCCGCGCGGCCGAAGCCGCCGCGCTCTACGACGAAGCCTTGCGACGCATTCACGACGTGCCGCTGCTGCACTTCAATCGGGCGGTCGCGCTGGAAGACATGGGGCGCCTCGCGGAAGCGGTCGATGCCTACGAGCAATGCCTGCGGCTGGACCCCAGCATCGCCGACGCGCACTTCAACGCCGCGCGTCTGCACGACCATCTCGGCCATCGGCGTGATGCGATCCGCCATTTCAGCGCCTATCGGCGGCTGCAGAGATAGCGGTGCCTCAGGGTTCCCCTAGCGGATCAGCGCCTGGAGGTCCTTGAAGCGCGGATGTTCCGCAGTGCGCAGCCATTCGAAGCCGACCATCTCCGTCGTGACGAGTTCGGCGCCCGCACCGGCGAGGCGGTCGAAGGCGGCGTCGCGATTGCGCTCGGTGCGCGAACTGCAAGCGTCGGTCACGACCCAGACGTCGAATTCGTCTTCCAGCAGATCGAGCGCCGTCTGGAGCAGGCACACATGCGCTTCGCAGCCGGCGATCACGATCGTGTTGCGTTCTTCGGGGACAGCCTGCTTCTGCAGGTGCTTGGGAAGGCTTCGCGCATTGCCTTGCGGCGCCTTGGCGGGCGCCCGCAGCCACTCGACGAGCCCTTCTTCGGCGCCGCTGAAATGCATCTTGGCGAGCGTGCGCTGGCACAGGGCGCGGATGTCCGGCAGGTTTTCGCCGAGTTTGGAAGGGTTCTGTTCGGTGCCCCAGACGGGCACGTCCACCAGTTGGGCGAGCTTGCCGAGGCGGACTGCATTCTTCGCGACGGCGTCCGCTTCGAGGATCGCGGGCATCAGGCGCGCCTGGTAGTCGACCAGGACCAGTTGGGATTGCGATGCGTCGAGCAACATGGAAAGCGTCTTTAAAAAAATAGCGGGGCTAGAACGTACCACCGAAAAGATCGGGTTGATGCTAAAAACACCGGCGCGCAAGCACCCAGACAAGGATGAGACGATGAACGCTCCGCTTTCGGCCGTCGCGCTGATGTCCGGCCAGGACTATCGCGAATCTCTCCGCCGCTACCGCCCCACTGTCTTCGTCGATGGTCGCCGGGTCGAGAGCGTGGCGGATGAGCAGGCTTTCCAGCCAGGCATCAATGCGATTGCACTGACTTACGACTACGCGCTCAAGGAACAATACGCGCCGCTCATGACCGCGGTGCAGCACACCAGCGGCAAGCGGGTCAACCGGCTCTCACACATCGACACCAGTTCGGGCGACCTGCTCAACAAGCTGGAGGCCGTCAGGCTCGTGTGCCAGGAAACCGGATGCGCGCAGCGCTACCTGACGCACGATGCGCTCAACGCCATTGCGCAGGTATCGGCTCGCATCGACGACGCGCGCGGCACGACCGAGCACATGGCGCGATTCACCGAATATCTCCATCGCATCCAGGATCAGGACCTGACGCTCGGCGTGGCGATGACCGACGCCAAAGGCGACCGCAGCAAGCGCCCCCACGAACAGGCCAATGCCGATAGCTACGTGCACGTGGTCGAGCGCAACGCCGTTCGCGACGGCGTGCGCGGCATCGTCATCTCCGGCACGAAGGCGATCGTCACTGGCGCGCCTTATGTGCATGAGTTGCTCGTCATGCCGTGCCGCAACATGGGCAAGGAAGACGCCGACTTCGCGGTCTGCTGCGCCGTGCCGCTCGACGCGCCCGGCCTCACCATCGTCGCGCGGCCCGCAGGCAGGCCCGGCGAGAAGCTCGAGCACGGCGATGCCCTCTTCAGCCGCAAGTACGGGCAAAGCACCGGCGTCTGCATGTTCGACCGCGTGTTCGTCCCATGGGACAGCGTCTTCTTCGCCGGCGAGTGGGAGCACAGCAGCCACCTCACCTACAGCTATGCCACGCACCATCGCCACAGTTGCATCGGCGCGCGCGCAGGCTTCGGCGATCTGCTGATCGGCGCGGGCGCGCTGATGTGCGAGGCGAATGGCTTCGATCCCGGCCGCGAGACGCACTTGCGCGAGCAGATGGTGGAACTCATCACCATCACCGAAAGCTTCTTCGCCTGCGGCGTCGCTGCGAGCGTGTATGGCAAGGCCGACGCGCATTGCGAGGTCTTCATGCCGGACCCGGTCTTCAGCAACATCGGCAAGCTGCTGCTGGCAACCAAGATCTACGACATGCACCGCATTGCGCACTATGTGAGCGGCGGGCTGATCGTCGCCCTGCCCGGCCCCGACGAGGATCACAACCCCGAAACCGCCGCGCGGCTGTCCGAAGTGCTGCGTGCAAATCCTGACATTCCGTACGAACAGCGCATCGAAACCGCCCGTTTCATCGAAGACCTGACCGCCGGCTACCAGAGTGGCTGGTACAGCACCATCAGCCTGCACGGCGGCGGCTCCCCGGCGGCGATGAAGCAGGAGATCTACCGCAACTATCCGGTCGGATCGAAGGTGGAACTGGTCGAACGCATCCTGGAGCGCGGCGTTGCGGCGGACGGCTTGGCCGCGGCGGCGCCGCACGATCCGCAGCGCGCCATTACGCGCAATCGCCAGCCTGGTCGATGCTGCGACACCGGGTGCACGACACCCGGGCAACCGGTGATGGTGGACCTGCCCGCTCCCCGCCCCGAATGACGCGCCCCCGGCCCCTTGCCTTTTTGCGCTGGATCATCACCAGTTGCATCGCGCTGGCGCTCGCCGGATGCGGTTTGTTCTGGCAATCGCCCGAAGCGCCGGTGAAGACCGTGCTCGACAAGAGTTCATGCACGCCCGATGCCCGCACACTTCTGGTGATGCTGCCGGGCGCTTTTTCCACGCCCGACGAGTTCGTGCGCGAAGGCTTTGTCGCGGCAGTCCAGGAGCGCAAGCTCGCGGTCGACATCATGCGTGTAGACGCCAATGTCGCCTACTACCGATACGACATGAGCATCCTCGATCACCTGCGAGACGATGTGTTTTCGCCTGCCCGCGCGCAAGGCTACACGTCCATCTGGGTGGTCGGCATTTCTGTCGGAGGCTTCGGCGGCCTGGCTTACGCGGCCGCGCATCCAGGTGACATCACGGGCATCGTCGCGCTCGCGCCGTATCTGGGTGAGCGCACCACCAGCATCGACATCGCGAATGCAGGCGGCCTCTCGCGATGGCAGCCGCCGACGGAGATGCTTCCGGGCGACAAGGGTGAGCAGCGGCTTTGGCGCTGGCTGCAGCGCTACGGCGGCAGTCGCAAGAACATGGAGCCATCCGCGACGTCCGCGACATCCGGGCTATCCGGCACAACAGAGTTGCCGAAGCTCTACCTGGGCTTCGGCGTCGACGACCGCTTTGCCTTCAGCGACCGATTGTTGGCGGCCATGCTCCCCGACGACCATGTCTTCCTGACGCCGGGCGGGCACGATTGGCCCGAATGGCGGCGCCTCTGGCACGACATCCTGCCGAAGCTCGACTTACCCGTCTGTCTTCCGTGAGTCCGGCTCCGCGCACGTCGATTCAGTTCGGCAGCAGCCGCATCAGCTTGCCATTCGACTCGTCAGTGAGGATGTAGAGCCATCCGTCGGGCCCCTGCTTCACGTCGCGTATGCGCGCGCGGCCTTCTTCGAGCAGCTTGTGCTCGGCGGCCACCTTGCCGTTCTTGAGTTCGATCCGGTCGAGGTAGCCGAACTTGAGCGACCCCACGAATAGATTGCCCTTCCATTCGGGACCATAGCGATCGCTCGTCAGAAAGGCCATGCCCGACGGCGCAATCGACGGAACCCAGTAATGGAGCGGCTGCTCCATGCCTTCCTTGTGCGTGATGCCCTCGCCAATCTTGCCGCCCCCGTAGTTCTCGCCGTAGGTGATGACCGGCCACCCATAGTTGCGCCCCGGCAGCGGGATGTTGATCTCGTCGCCGCCTTGCGGGCCGTGCTCGTGCATCCATAGCGTGCCGTCCGGCGCTAGCGTCGCGCCCTGGCCATTGCGATGCCCGTAGCTCCAGATTTCAGGCAAGGCGCCCGGCTTGCCGACAAAAGGGTTGTCCTTTGGCACCGAGCCGTCCTTGCCGATGCGGACGATCTTGCCCAGGTGGTTGTCGAGCTTTTGCGCCTCTTCCTTGCGGCTGAAGCGCTCCCCCAGCGTGAGAAAGAGATTGCCGTCCTTCGCCTCGACGATGCGGCAGCCGAAGTGGTTGCGGCTTGCCACCTTCGGCCGCTGGCTGAAGATGATCTTCAGGTTGTCCAGCCGGCTGCCATCCGCGGACAGTTCGGCGCGCGCGAGCGCGGTGCTGTTCGCGCTTCCGGCACCCTCAGGCTCCGAAAAGCAGAAATAGACCGTGCGGTTCCCGTCGAAGCCCGAGTCCGCCAGAACGTCGAGCAACCCGCCCTGGCCGCCGGTCGCGATCGGCGGAAGACCTGCAACCGGGACGCCGAGCTTGCCGTCCGCGCCGACGACGCGAAGCCGCCCCGGCCGCTCCGTGACAAGAAAGCGCCCGCCCGGCAGAAACGTGACGCCCCAAGGGTTCTCGAGACCGGAAGCAATAACCTCCGACCGGGGCGCTGCGGCGGCCAGGCCGCCAGCAATGAATGTAAAAAAAATCGCGTAACAGACGCGTGCGCAAATCCTTGTCAATGGGGAATTCATGGCACTCCTTCGAAGACGTGATCTCTGCAAACGTTTGGCCATTCAGCCTGCATTTGAAAACCTTTCGCATTACATTTGTTAAAGCCCTTATTCAAAATAATCGAAACCTTTACATTTTCTGATGTGAGAGGAAGAAGAAAATCGTTAAACGACAAGGAGTTACAGGCACAATCCCGAACCTGCCTGAAATTGACACTGCGGTGTGTCGTCCATATCCTACGCGCCATGCGATTTATCCTCCTCACCGCCAGCCTCTTGATTGCCTTCGCCGCTCATGCCGCGCCGCAACTTGAACGGGTTGACGAAAATTCGGATCCGCAGCTCTTCGACAAAACAGTCGATAAGACATTTCTCGGCCAATTCCATCAGGTCCGCCAGACCGTTGTCGATCGCACTTCCGACCTCGTGGTGACGGCCATCGGATTCCTGGGCGTTCCCTACCGGCGAGGCGGCAACACGGCCGAAACCGGTTTTGACTGCAGCGGCTTCGTCCGCGCGATGTACACCCAGACCGTGGGCCATCTGCTTCCCCGCCGTGCCGAAGAGCAAGCTGCCGCCACCCAGAAAATCGACCGTAGCGAACTGAAGCCGGGCGATCTCGTGTTCTTCAAGACCATGCGCCGCGCCTTCAGCCACGTCGGCATCTATGTCGGCGAAGGCAAGTTCATCCATTCCCCAAAGCCTGGCGCCCAGGTTCGCGTGGAAGACATGAGCGGAAGTTATTGGCAACGCCGCTTCAGCGGCGCCCGTCGCGTTCTCGCAGCCCAGGACGACACCAAGACCTCCGGCGACTGATCACCACCGGCCGGTCGCCACCCGACCGCCAAAAAAATCCCGCTGCTCGCGGGATTTTTTTATGGCCGTCGTGCGCTAGCGTTTCACCGGCGGCAAATCCGTGCAACTGCCGTGCGCAGCCTCCGCCGCAAGCCCGATGCTTTCGCCCAGCGTCGGGTGCGGGTGGATCGTCTTGCCGATGTCGATCGCGTCCGCGCCCATTTCGATGGCCAGCGCAATCTCCCCGATCATGTCGCCAGCGTGGGTTCCGACGATGCCGCCGCCGACGATGCGATGCGATTCCGCTTCAAAGAGCAGCTTCGTGAAGCCCTCGTCGCGCCCRTTGGCGATGGCGCGGCCCGAGGCCGTCCACGGGAACAACCCCTTCTGGATCTTCACGCCTTCCGCCTTCGCCTGGTCCTCTGTCAACCCGACCCACGCCACTTCCGGATCGGTGTAGGCCACGCTCGGGATCACGCGCGCGTTGAACGCAGCGCTGGAAAGCTCGTGATCGCCCTTTTGCTCGCCCGCGATGACCTCGGCGGCAACATGCGCCTCATGCACCGCCTTGTGCTCCAGCATCGGCTGGCCGACGATGTCGCCGACCGCGAAGATGTGCGGTACGTTGGTACGCATCTGCACATCGACCGGGATGAAGCCGCGATCGCTCACAGCGACGCCCGCCTTTTCGGCGCCGATCTTCTTGCCGTTGGGGCTTCGGCCCACGGCCTGAAGCACCAGGTCATAGAGCTGCGGTTCCTTGGGCGCCTGCTCGCCTTCGAAAGTGACCCGGATTCCCTCCTTCGTTGCCTCGGCGCCCACGGTCTTCGTCTTCAGCATGATGTTGTCGAAGCGCGGGGCATTCAGCTTTTGCCAGACCTTGACCAGGTCGCGGTCCGCACCTTGCATCAAGCCATCGAGCATCTCGACGACGTCGAGCCGGGCGCCCAAGGTGGAATACACCGAGCCCATTTCGAGGCCGATGATGCCGCCGCCGAGAATGAGCATCCGCTTGGGTTCGACGCCGAGTTCGAGCGCGCCGGTCGAATCGACGACGCGCGGATCTTTCGGCATAAAGGGCAAATGCACCGCCTGCGAACCCGCGGCGATGACGCAGTGGCGGAACTTGACCGTCTGCGACTTGCCCGTTGCGTCCTTGCCGTCGCCGGTGGTTTCCTGCACCTTGACGTGGTACGGGTCGACGAATTCGCCGATGCCGCGCACTGTCGTCACCTTGCGCATCTTCGCCATCGCGGCGAGACCGCCGGTGAGCCTGCCGACCACCTTGTTCTTGCGGCCGAGCAGCTTGCTCCGGTCAATCTTGGGATCGCCGTAGCTCACGCCCAGGTCGGCGAAATGCTTGACCTCGTCGATCACCGCGGCGACGTGGAGCAGCGCCTTCGATGGAATGCAGCCCACGTTGAGGCAAACGCCGCCCAGCGTCGCGTAGCGCTCCACCAGCACGACTTTGAGCCCGAGGTCCGCGGCGCGGAATGCGGCGGAGTAGCCGCCGGGACCGGCGCCGAGAACGAGCAGGTCGCATTCGACGTCCACTGAGCCCGAGTAGGTCGACGCCACTGCAGGCGCCTTCGCCGGCGCGGTGGGGCCGGGGGCGGGCTGTTGGGGTGCGGATGCTGCGGCTGGTGTGGCGGATGCCCCGGGCGCGGGCGCGGGCGCAGGCGCCGGAGCGGCAGCTGCGCCATCGGCAGCGTCCATCGTCAGCACCACCGACCCTTCGCTGACCTTGTCTCCCACCTTCACGGCCAGCGCCTTGACCACGCCGGCGTGCGACGAAGGAATCTCCATCGAGGCCTTGTCCGATTCGACGGTGATCAGCGACTGCTCGGCCTTGATCGTGTCGCCCGGCTTCACCAGGACTTCGATCACGGCGACTTCCGCGAAATCGCCGATGTCCGGCACTTTGACTTGTACTTCGCTCATTTGGACACCTTCAGTTTGAGTGTGAGAACGTCGACCGGTCCGGCCGAGTTGCGGTCGAATTCACAGGCCGCAGCCACGCCGGCCTCGGCAACATCGCGCGCGGAACGCGCCTTGTCATAGGCGGCGTGCATCGCGCCCAATGCGAAGCTGCGGCCGGAGCCGATGCTCCAGAACTGCTTGAACTCGAAGACTTCGCGGTAGCTGTAGATGCCGTAGATGCCGCTTGCATTGGCCAGCAGCATGGTGAACTGGCTCGATTCGTAGGGCTCATGCTCGTCTTCCTTCGTCTGCAGGAAGAACGCGTCCTTCAGCACCGGATGCAAAAGCGTGAAGGTGCGAAAGATCTCGTCCTTGCTGCCAAACCGAAGCGCCTCCACCGGCTGCGCCGCCAATGCGTGCTGCAGCACCAGGAAATGCGCTGCGGCGCCGGCCAGCGCAAAGATACTCTGGCCGCCGGCATCGTTGACCATGAACAGCTTGCGGTTCTCTTCGGCGCGGTACGACAGGCGCGTATCGCCGAAGGTCACGAGCGCATCGGCAGCCATCACGACCTGACCGCCCTTGCGGACGGCCACGACCGTGGTCATAGAGGCTCACGCCGCGCCGCCCCGACGAAGCCGCTCATAGCAGCACCCGGCGGAAGTCGGCAAGCACCTGGCCCAGGTAGGCGTTGAACCGGGCAGCCAGGGCGCCATCGATCACGCGATGGTCGTAAGACAGCGACAGCGGCAAGGTCAGGCGCGGCACGAACTGCTTGCCGTCCCAAACCGGCTTCATCGAACTCTTGGAAAGACCGAGGATTGCCACTTCAGGCGCATTGATGATCGGCGTGAAGTTCGTCCCGCCGATGCCGCCGAGCGAGCTGATGGAGAAACACCCGCCTTGCATGTCGGCGGAGCCCAGCTTGCCGTCGCGCGCCTTCTTGGCAAGCTCGCCCATTTCCTGGCTGATCTGGAGAACGCCCTTCTTGTCCGCGTCCTTGAGCACCGGCACCACGAGCCCGTTCGGCGTGTCTGCCGCGAAGCCGATGTGGAAGTACTGCTTGTAGACGAGCTGGTCGCCATCCAGACTGGTGTTGAATTCGGGAAACTTCTTGAGCGCCGAGACCACGGCCTTGATCACGAAAGCGAGCATCGTCACCTTGACGCCCGACTTCTCGTTTTCCTTGTTGGTGGAAACGCGGAAGGCTTCGAGTTCGGTAATGTCGGCTTCGTCGTTGTTGGTGACGTGCGGAATCATCACCCAGTTGCGATGCAGGTTGGCACCGCTGATCTTCTTGATGCGCGACAGATCCTTGCGCTCGACCGTGCCGAACTTCGTGAAGTCGACCTTCGGCCAGGGCAGCAGGCCCAGTGCTTCGCCACCGCCCGCTGCGGGCGCCTTCGCGCCTGCGGCCTTGGTGCTGGCGGCGCCGCTCATCACGGCCTTGGTGAAGTTCTGGACGTCTTCCTGCGTGATGCGCCCTTTGGGGCCACTGCCTTTGACCTCTTCGAGCGGCACGCCGAGTTCGCGCGCGAACTTGCGCACCGAAGGAGAAGCGTGCGGAAGCTTGCCACTGGGCGCGACCGTCGGATCGTGAGCGGCAGGGGCGGCCGTTGGAGCCGTCGCCGGGACGCTGGCGGACGAAGGCGCAGCAGCGGCCTGGGCCTGAGCGGGAGCCGGCGACGGTGCCGCAGCAGCGGATGCAGGTGCGGCTCCGCCAGCTGCGGAGCCCTCGATCACTGCGATCAGGTCGCCGATATTGACCTTGTCGCCGACCTTGACCTTGAGTTCCTTGAGGACGCCGGCCGCCGACGACGGAATCTCCATCGATGCCTTGTCGGACTCGACGGTGATGAGCGACTGCTCTTCCTTGATGGTGTCACCGGGCTTTGCCAGCACTTCGATCACCGCGACATCCTTGAAATCGCCGATGTCGGGAACCTTGACTTCGATGGGGCCTGAAGCGCCGGCCGCTGCCGGTGATGGTGATGGTGATGGTGATGGTGCAGCCGGCGCCGCAGCAGTGGACGCTGCAGCCGCAGGCGCCGCGGCGGGAGCGGGTGCATCGCCTGCCGCGCCAGTGCTTTCAAGCACCAGCACGACCGACCCTTCCTTGACCTTGCTGCCGACTTCGACCTTGAGTTCCTTCACGACGCCGGCCTGGCTCGACGGAATTTCCATTGATGCCTTGTCCGACTCCACGGTGATCAGCGATTGCTCGGCTTTCACCGTGTCGCCGGCCTTCACCAGCACCTCGATCACTGCGACTTCATCGAAATCGCCGATGTCCGGCACCTTGACTTCCACTGTAGCCATATAAGTGTCTCCCGCCCTGGGGCGCAGTAGGTTGTTCGTTGATGTTTTATGCGTAGAGCGGGTTGATCTTGTCGGCGTTGATTCCGTACTTCTTGATCGCGTCTGCCACCTTCTGAGCTGGAACGGCACCATCTTCGGCCAGCGCCTTCAGCGCCGCAACCGCGATGAAGTGGCGATTCACCTCGAAGTGCTCGCGGAGCTTGGCGCGGAAGTCGCTGCGGCCGAAGCCGTCGGTGCCGAGCACCTTGTAGTTGCGGCCCTTCGGAATGAAGGGACGGATCTGCTCGGCATACGCCTTCATGTAGTCGGTGGACGCGACCACCGGTCCGGTGCTCGCAGAAAGCTGCTGCTCGACGAACGGAACGCGTGCCTTCTCTGTCGGATGCAGCAGGTTCCAGCGCTCCACTTCCTGGCCATCGCGCGTGAGTTCGTTGAAGCTCGGGCAACTCCAGACGGAGGCGCTCACGCCCCAGTCCTTTTCCAGCAGTTCTTGCGCGGCGATGCTTTCGCGCAGGATGGTGCCGCTGCCCAGCAGTTGCACCGTCGGCGACTTGGCCTTGAGCGACGGCCCCTGCTTGCACAGGTACATGCCCTTGATGATCTGCTCTTCGGTGCCGGGCTGAAGGCCGGGCATCGGGTAGTTCTCGTTCAGCAGCGTGATGTAGTAGTAGACGTTGTCCTGCTTCTCGACCATGCGCTTGAGGCCGTGATGCAGGATCACGCCGACCTCGTGCCCGAAGGTCGGGTCGTAGCTCACGCAGTTCGGGATGGTGTTTGCCAGGATGTGGCTGTGGCCGTCCTCGTGCTGCAGGCCTTCGCCGTTCAGCGTGGTGCGTCCGGACGTTCCGCCCAGCAGGAATCCGCGAGCCTGCATGTCGCCAGCCGCCCAGGCCAGGTCGCCGATCCGCTGGAAGCCGAACATCGAGTAATACACATAGAACGGCACCATGATGCGGTTGTTCGTGCTGTATGACGTGGCCGCTGCGATCCAGCTCGACATGCCGCCCGCTTCGTTGATGCCTTCCTGCAGGATCTGGCCGGCCTTGTCTTCGCGGTAGTACATGACCTGGTCCTTGTCGACCGGCGTGTACTGCTGCCCCGCGGGGTTGTAGATGCCGATCTGGCGGAACAGGCCTTCCATGCCGAAGGTACGGGCCTCGTCGACCAGGATCGGCACCACGCGCGGACCGAGCGCCTGGTCGCGCAGCAGTTGCGTCAGGAAGCGAACGTAGGCTTGCGTCGTCGAGATCTCGCGGCCTTCGGCGGTCGGTTCGAGCACGGCCTTGAAGGTTTCGAGCGCCGGCACCGTGAAGCTCTCGTCAGCCTTGACCCGGCGATGCGGCAGGTAGCCGCCGAGCGCCTTGCGGCGTTCGTGCAGGTACTTCATTTCGGGCGTGTCGTCGGCGGGCTTGTAGAACGGGAGATCGGCGATCTGGCTGTCCGGGATCGGGATGTTGAAGCGGTCGCGGAAGGCCTTGATGTCTTCATCGCCGAGCTTCTTCGTCTGGTGGACGGTATTCTTGCCCTCGCCGATCTTGCCCATGCCGAAGCCCTTGACGGTCTTGATCAACAGCACCGTCGGCTGGCCCTTGTGCTGGACCGCGGCATGGAAAGCCGCATAGACCTTCTGCGAATCGTGGCCACCGCGGCGCAGGTTCCAGATCTCGTCGTCGCTCATCTTGGAGACCATCTCCAGCGTGCGGGGATCGCGGCCGAAGAAGTGCTTGCGCACGTAGGCGCCGTCGTTGGCCTTGAACGACTGGTAATCGCCGTCGTTCGTTTCCATCATGATCTTGCGCAGGGCGCCGTCCTTGTCCCGCGCCAGCAGCGGATCCCAGCTGCTGCCCCAGATCAGCTTGATCACGTTCCAGCCAGAACCGCGGAATTCGCCTTCAAGTTCCTGGATGATCTTGCCGTTTCCGCGCACCGGACCGTCCAGGCGCTGCAGGTTGCAGTTGATGACGAAGACCAGGTTGTCGAGATTCTCTCGTGCAGCGAGGCTGATCGCGCCGAGGGATTCGACCTCGTCCATTTCGCCGTCGCCGCAGAACACCCAGACCTTGCGGTTTTCGGTATTGGCGATGCCGCGCGCGTGCAGGTATTTGAGGAAGCGGGCCTGGTAGATGGCCATCAAGGGGCCGAGACCCATCGACACCGTGGGGAACTGCCAGAACTCGGGCATCAGCTTCGGGTGCGGGTAGCTCGACAGGCCCTTGCCGTCGACTTCCTGGCGGAAATTGAGGAGTTGCTCTTCCGTCAGACGGCCTTCGAGGTAGGCGCGAGCGTAGATGCCTGGCGAAACGTGGCCCTGGATGTAGAGGCAGTCACCGCCATGGTTTTCGCTCTCGGCGTGCCAGAAGTGATTGAAGCCGGCGCCGAACATCGATGCGAGCGAAGCAAAAGAGCCAATGTGACCGCCCAAGTCCCCGCCCTCGGGTGGGTGGTGGCGATTGGCCTTGACCACCATCGCCATTGCGTTCCAGCGCATGTACGAACGCAACCGCTCTTCGATTTCGAGATTGCCGGGAGAGCGCTCTTCCTGATCAGGCTCGATCGTGTTGACGTAGGCAGTGTTGGCCGAAAACGGTTTGTCGATGCTGCTTTGGCGGGCATGCTCAAGCAATTGTTCGAGCAGGAAATGAGCGCGTTCAGGGCCCTCGCTCTCGATGACCGCCGAAAGAGCGTCCATCCATTCACGCGTTTCCTGCGCATCCGGATCGTTCGCGGCCGAGCCGAACAGGTTCTCGGGATTTGCCGACATGCTTGTCTCCTTTTTAAGGCGGGTTGTGGCTGTAATTTAGTGCCGTAACGGCAGCGCGCGGAAGTTTCTCACAGAATTCTCGCGATTTCAAATCGTGCGTAGTCGTTTCTTGATATGAAATTTTCAGCGATTTCCGCTCGTTCTTTGCTCTCTTTGGCGCCAGGAAAGCGATGCACTGCTTTCGAAGCCTTCACCTAAACTCGATGGATGCCCTTTTCCTCCCCGATCGAGGTCGCGCGAAGCGCCGTGCACGCGTCGCCGCTGTCCTGGTGGCGCCGCTGGTGGCGCCGCCAGACGCCGATGCTGCAGGACGCGGTCGCCATGCTGGCGCCGCTCGCCGCGGTGCTGCTCTTCCTCGCGGCGATCGTTTCCGCCTTCTGGTATTTGCGGGCGGAGGAAATGGAGCGCGTCCAGGAATCGGTCAAGCGCGACGTCGAATACGCGCAGCAGCGGGTGCGCCTGCGCCTGCTGGAGCGGCAAGAGCAACTCATGCGCCTCGCGCGCGACGCATCGAACCGTGAGATAGACGCTACGGAATTCACCAGCCGCGCGGAATCACTCGTCAGTCAGTTCCCCGAATTGCAGGCGGTGACATGGATCGACGACCGCCGGCGCGTCAAAGCCAGCTATGCGGCGCCCAGCGTCCATCCGGCGCAGCAGCGCGCAGTCGGTGAAGTGCTCAGGCCGGGCGACACTGAAAGCAACTACGCGCTGGCGCGGGAGCTTCGACAGCCGGTCTTCTCGCTGCCCTTGGCCGGCAGCGATCCTCCGCCAATGCTGCAGCTTCACATCCCCCTCTTCGACCAAGGCTTGTTCGCCGGCATGCTGCTCGGCGAGTTCTCCATCGACGGCTTGCTGCGCTACGGCATGCCGGCCGAAGTCTCGGCGCGCTACGCGGTGTCTTTGCTCGATGCAAAGGGCGGGCTCATCGCGGGCAACACCGTCGCGAGTCCGCACGGCGCCCGCAATCGGCTCCTGCCCTGGACGGTGCGGACCAACGAGTACGAAGTGCCGGTTTCGCCAGTTGGCAATGCGCTGGTGCTTCGCGCCCAGGCCTATCGCACCTCGCAGGGGGTGGTCGGCAATGGCTTGTTCTGGCTGGTGGGCGCACTCAGCGTGCTGACAAGCTGGATGCTGATCGGCACCTGGCGCCATACGCGCCGCCGGCTGCAGGCACAGCAGGCGCTGGTCGCCGAGACCAATTTCCGCCGGGCGATGGAAAACTCGATGCTGACCGGCATGCGCGTGCTCGACCTCGAGGGCCGCATCACCTACGTCAATGCCGCCTTCTGCGCCATGACCGGCTGGAGCGAAAACGAACTCGTCGGCCAGACGCCGCCCTTCCCCTATTGGCTTGAGTCCGATCGGGAAGTCATGAACGAGCGGCTCGAAGAAGAGTTGCATGGCCGCGCCCTGCCGGGGGGTTTCCAGGTGCGCGTCAAGCGCAAGAACGGCAGCGTCTTCAATGCCCGCCTGTATGTCTCGCCGCTGATCGACGCCCGCGGGCACCAGACGGGCTGGATGACTTCGATGACCGACATCACGGAGCCGACGCGCATCCGCGAGCAGTTGTCCGCTTCTTACGAGCGCTTCACGACCGTGCTCGAAGCGCTTGACGCGTCGGTGTCCGTGGCGCCGCTGGGCAGCGAGGAACTCGTGTTCGCGAACAAGCTGTACCGCCTCTGGTTCGGCTCCAACACCGTCGGGCACCTGGGCATGGTCGCGCAGGCTGGTGTTCCGGCTTCGCATACGCGGGATGAAGAACTCGATGACGTCGACGCTTTCGCCGGTCTGCCGATCGACCAGCTGACCACGGCCCAGCCAGCCAACAACGAGATTTTCGTTCCCGAGCTTGGCAAGTGGCTGGAAGTGCGGTCTCGCTATTTGACTTGGGTCGACGGGCGCTTGGCCCAGCTCGTCATCGCCACCGACATCACCCCGCGGCGCGACGCCGAGGACCTGTCGGCCGCCCAAGCCGACCGTGCGCAGGCCGCCAGCCGCTTGATCACCATGGGCGAGATGGCGTCCAGCGTGGCGCACGAGCTGAACCAGCCGCTGACCGCGATCACCAACTATTGCAACGGAATGATGTCCCGCATCAGGGGGCAGCAGATCGATTCGGACGCATTGCTGGCCGCGCTCGACAAGACTTCGAAGCAGGCGCAACGTGCCGGTCAGATCATCCAGCGCATCCGCTCGTTCGTGAAGCGCAGCGAGCCGAACCGCACGCCGGCCGAGGTCGCGACGATGGTGAGCGAAGCTGTCGAACTGGCAGGCATCGAACTGCGACGCCGGAACGTGCGACTCAACCACTATGTCGCGGCGCGCCTGCCGGTACTGCGCGTGGATCCGATCCTGATCGAACAGGTGATGGTCAACCTGCTGAAGAACGCAGCCGAGTCGATCGACCTGGCCAATCGCCCGCTGGCACGGCGCAGCGTCGAATTGCGCGTGCTCCCGAAAATCATCGATGGCCAGAACGCCGTCGAGTTCTCGGTGCAGGACACGGGCATGGGCCTCGCGCCTGAAGTGATGGACCGGCTGTACGAAGCTTTCTTCTCCACCAAGCCCGAAGGCATGGGCATCGGCCTGAATCTTTGCCGGACGATCGTCGAGTCCCACCGCGGCCGGATGCAGGCAGAGAACATCTACAATGGTTCGGATGTCGTCGGATGCCGTTTCTCCTTCTGGATACCGGTGTTAGACGCTATCGATTCAATAGCAAGCAACGAGGCGAAAGTACCTGCATGAGTTTGATTCCCAAGAAGGGCACGGTCTATGTCGTCGATGACGACGAGGCGGTTCGTGATTCGTTGCAATGGCTGCTCGAAGGCAAGGACTACCGGGTCCGCTGCTTCGACTCCGCCGAGTCCTTCCTCTCCCGATATGACCCCCGCGAAGTCGCCTGCCTGATCGTCGACATCCGCATGGGCGGCATGTCCGGCATGGAGCTTCAGGACCGTCTGATCGAGCGCCGGTCGCCGCTGCCGATCGTTGTCATCACCGGCCATGGCGACGTGCCAATGGCAGTCGACAGCATGAAGAAGGGCGCCATGGATTTCATCCAGAAGCCCTTCAACGACGAAGCGCTCGTGGCGCTGGTCGAACGCATGCTCGAACACGCGCGCGGTGCGTTTGCGCAGCATCAGCAATCCGCCAGCCGCGACGCGCTGTTGTCCAAGCTCACCGGCCGCGAGGCCCAGGTGCTCGAGCGCATCGTTGCCGGACGCCTCAACAAGCAGATCGCCGACGACCTGGGCATCAGCATCAAGACGGTCGAGGCACACCGCGCCAACATCATGGAAAAGCTCAACGCAAACACAGTGGCCGATCTACTGAAGATCGCCCTGGGACAGGCGGCTCCGGCGAAAGCCTAATTGCTGGCCTGCACTGCAGCCCATCTTGCATCCACGCCTGCGCAAGCGGGCGTTTTTACTTGGAAGACAGAAAACCATGACAGCCCAATTGATCGATGGCAACGCCCTGGCCCGGAAGATTCGCGGCGACGTCACCGGGCGCATTGCCGCACTCAAGGCGCGCGGCGTCGAGCCGACGCTGGCCATCGTGCTGGTCGGTGAAGACCCGGCAAGCCAGGTCTACGTCAAGCACAAGGTCAACGACAGCACCGAGACCGGACTCACGGCCAACCTCGAGCGCTACGCGGCCAGCATGACCGAGGCCGAGCTGCTCTCGCGCATCCACGCCCTCAACGAAGATCCCAAGGTACACGGCATCCTGGTGCAGCTGCCGCTGCCGCCGCACATGGACAGCCATCGTGTCATCGAGGCCATCTCGCCTGCCAAGGACGTGGATGGCTTCCATGTTGCCAGCGCCGGGGCATTGATGGTCGGCCAACCCGGTTTCTGGCCTTGTACGCCGCACGGCTGCATGAAGATGATCGACTCTATCGGCTATGACCTGCGCGGAAAGCATGCAGTCGTCATCGGGCGCAGCAACATCGTGGGCAAGCCGATGGCGATGATGCTGCTCGCCAAGAACGCGACCGTCACGATCTGTCATAGCGCAACCAAGGATCTCGCCGCTTTCACGCGTCATGCGGACGTGGTGGTCGCAGCGGTCGGCAAGCGCAACATCCTGACGGCGGACATGGTCAAGCCCGGCGCGGTGATCATCGACGTGGGGATGAACCGCAAGGAAGACGGAAAGCTCGCCGGCGACGTGGATTTCGACGGTGTCAAGGAAGTCGCCGGCTGGATCACCCCCGTTCCGGGCGGCGTCGGCCCGATGACACGTGCGATGTTGCTCGCCAACACCCTTGAAGCTGCCGAGCGCATGACTACATAAGAACCACCCCGTTGCTTGCTCACTTCGTGTAGCCGCCTCCCCCTCAAGGGGCACCACCGGCGGCCCGGCTGAGCCGGTTCCGCGGTGGTTCCCGAAACTGCTTCGCTGCGCTTGCATTGGAAACGCCCTATGAAAAATCCGCTTCTCGATTTCACTGACCTTCCGCTGTTTGACCGGATTCGGCCTGAGCATGTCTCGCCAGCGGTGGACACTCTGCTGGCGGATGCCGAGGCTGCGCTGCAGACGGTGACGGCGCCGGATTTTCCGGCTGACTGGATGGCTATTTCCAAGGTGCTGGATGTGGCTTCGGAGCGCTTCAGCCGTGCATGGGGGGCTGTCGGGCATCTCAATGCCGTGGCTGATACGCCTGAACTGCGGGCGGCTTACAACGAAGCGATGCCGCGTGTGACGGCGTTCTGGACGCGCCTGGGGTCCGATGAACGGCTGTATGCCAAGTACAAGGCGATCGACGTCGCGACGCTCAATCCGGAGCAGCGCCAAGCGCATCGCAATGCGGTCCGCAACTTTGTTCTCGGCGGCGCCGAACTCCAGGGTGCGGCCAAGACGCGGTTCGCCGAGATCCAGGAACGCCAGGCCGAGCTGAGCCAGAAGTTCAGCGAAAACGCTCTCGATGCCACGGATGCCTTCGCCTGGTATGCGCCTCTGGGCGAACTCGAAGGACTTCCGGAAGACGTCATCAGTGCGGCCCGCGCCGCCGCCGAAGCGGACGGCAAGGAAGGCTACAAGCTGACGTTGAAAATGCCGTCGTACCTGCCGGTCATGCAGTTTGCCAAGAGCAGCGCGCTGCGCGAAAGGCTCTATCGCGCCTACGTCACGCGAGCCAGCGAACTCGGCGATCCGGCCTTTGACAACACCGATCTCATCCGCGAAATCCTCGCGCTGCGCCAGGAAGAAGCCAAGCTCTTGGGCTACCCCAATTTCGGCGAGCTTTCGATCGTGCCCAAGATGGCCGAATCCGCCGGCCAAGTGGTCAAGTTCCTGCGCGACCTCGCCGCCAAGGCCAAGCCTTACGGCGAACGCGATCTGGCCGATCTGCGTGCCTTCGCGGCCGACCAGCTCGGCATGGTCGACCCGCAGCCTTGGGACTGGAGCTACATCGGCGAGAAGCTCAAGGAAGCGCGCTATGCCTTCAGCGAGCAGGAGGTCAAGCAGTACTTCACCGCGCCGAAGGTCATGGGCGGGCTGTTCAAGATCGTGGAGACGCTGTTCGAGGTGTCGATCAAGCGCGACGTCGCGCCTGTGTGGCATCCGAGCGTCGAGTTCTATCGCATTGAGCGCGATGGCAAGAAGGTCGGACAGTTCTATCTCGATCCTTCCGCCCGTTCGGCCAAGCGCGGAGGCGCGTGGATGGACGACGTCCGGGCGCGTTGGCTGCGTCCGGACACCGGAACGCTGCAGACGCCCGTCGCGCAGCTGGTCTGCAATTTCGCCGATGGCGTGGATGGCAAGCCGCCGCTGCTGACGCATGATGACGTGACGACGCTCTTTCACGAATTCGGCCATGGCCTGCACCACATGCTCACGCAGATCAACGAGCGCGATGTCTCCGGCATCAGCGGCGTGGAGTGGGACGCTGTCGAACTGCCGAGCCAGTTCATGGAGAACTTCTGCTGGGAGTGGGACGTGCTTGCCCACATGACGTCGCACGTCGACACCGGCGAGCCGCTGCCCCGCGCGCTCTTCGAGAAGATGACCGCAGCCAAGAACTTCCAGAGCGGCCTGCAGACCCTGCGGCAGATCGAGTTCTCGTTGTTCGACATGCTGCTGCATACCGAGTACGACGCAACAGCGGCCAAACCGGGCGACGTCCTGGCACTGCTCGGCAAGGTGCGCGAAGAGGTCGCGGTGATGCCTTCGCCGCCCTTCAGCCGCACGCCCAACACCTTCAGCCACATCTTCTCGGGCGGCTACGCGGCAGGCTACTACAGCTACAAGTGGGCCGAAGTGCTGAGCGCCGACGCGTACGCCGCTTTCGAGGAGACGGCAGGCGCCAACGGCGAGCCCAGCATCGAGACCGGACGCAAATACCGCCAGGCGATCCTCGAAGCAGGCGGCAGCAGGAGCGCCATGGACTCGTTCAAGGCCTTCAGGGGCCGCGAGCCTCAGATCGACGCCCTCTTGCGCCATCAGGGAATGGCCGAAACGCAGGCGGCGTGACGGTCAGAGGGCGGCAGAGCCTGAGATACTCGGCGTCATTCGATACCGGGGAATCTCGATGAAACGCAAAACCGCCCTGACCGGCTTGGCCCTGACGCTGCTCGCCAGCGCAGCGCTCGCGCAGGCCGTCTATCGCAATGTCGATAAGAACGGCAAGGTCACGTTTTCGGACCAGCCAACTTCAGCCAGCGCCCAGCCTGCCGAGCCACGCACGGGTGTGTCGACGGTCGCCGCCAATTCAGGTTTGCCTTATGAACTGCGTCAGGTGGTGCAGCGCTATCCCGTCACGCTTTACACCGGGGACGATTGCGCTCCTTGCGGAGCAGGTCGCTCGCTGCTGATCACGCGCGGTATTCCATTCGATGAGAAGACGGTCAAGAGCAATGACGACGTTCAAGCGCTGCAACGGCTGAGCGGACAAAACGGGTTGCCCTTGCTGACGATCGGGACGCAGCAGCTCAAGGGGTTCTCCGACGCGGAGTGGTCGCAGTATCTCGATGCTGCGGGCTATCCGAAGAGTTCGCAACTGCCCACGGGTTTTCGCAATCCGCCGGCCCAGCCGCTCGTTGCTCTGAAGGCCGCTGCACCCGCCGCGCCTGCCGCTGCGCCGGTGCAGGCCCCTCCTCCTCCGCCGGCCGCAAGCAACGAGCCAACGCCGAGCAATCCTGCCGGCATCAAGTTCTGACGCTTGAAGATTGAAGATGCGCTCAGCCGAAGCGCATCGTCCTGACACCAGAAGAAGTGCCCAGCAAACAGACGCTGGCGCGCTGATGCGCGAAGACGCCAACGGTGACGACGCCGGGCCATTGATTCACTTCAGTCTCGAAGCCCAGTGGATCGGTGATCCGCAGACCCGTCACGTCGACAATGTGTTGGCCGTTGTCGGTGACGAGCGCCGTGCCGTCCTTTTCGCGGACCTGCGCCAGTCCGCCCAGTCGCGCGAACTGGCGAATGATCCGCTGCGCAGACATCGGGATCACCTCGACCGGCAACGGAAATGCTCCAAGCGTATTGACCAGCTTGGACGAATCCGCAATGCATACGAACCGCCGGGATTGCGCGGCAACGATTTTTTCGCGGGTCAGCGCGGCGCCGCCGCCCTTGATCATGTAGCCGCGGCCGTCGATCTCGTCGGCCCCGTCGATGTAGACCGCCAGCTCTTCGACTTCGTTGCTGTCAAAAACGGGAATGTCCAGCGCGCGCAGGCGCTCGGTCGACGCGACGGAGCTTGAAACCGCTCCGCGGATTTCGCTCTTGATCGTCGCCAACGCATCGATGAATTTGTTGACCGTCGAGCCGGTGCCGACACCGACGATCTCGCCTTTGACGACGTAATCCAGAGCGGCGCGACCGACCTGCGCCTTGAGTTCGTCCTGGGTCAGGGCGGGAGCTGAAGCGGGAGAAGGCATCGGGGAGAATCCTGGGCTGATTGAAGTCAAGTCGAGAATTATCCGATGCCCTTGCTGCTGCCCTCCTCGCTGTATGGACTTGCCCGTCCGTTCCTCTTCGGCTTTGACCCCGAACATGCCCACGAGCTCACACTGGATGCGCTGGCACGAACCCAGAACACACCACTCGCCCGCACCTACGCCGCACCTCGCGTCGAAGACCGAATCACGCTTGCCGGCCTCACCTTTCCGAATCGGGTCGGCCTGGCCGCCGGTCTGGACAAGAACGCACGCTGCATCGATGCTTTCGCGGCGATGGGATTTGGCTTTGTCGAAGTCGGAACCGTCACGCCGAAGGCGCAACCCGGCAACCCGCGGCCACGCATGTTCCGCCTGCCGCAGCGGGATGCACTGATTAATCGGCTCGGCTTCAACAACGAAGGACTGGACGCCTTCGTCGCCAACGTGCAACGCGCGCGCTTTCGCCGAAATGCGTCAAAAGCGCCGATGCTGCTGGGGCTCAACATCGGCAAGAACGCAGCGACGCCGATCGAACGGGCCGTGGACGACTATCTTGTGTGCCTGGACGGTGTGTATCCGCATGCGGACTACGTGACCATCAATATCTCGAGCCCCAACACAGCGAACTTGCGCTCACTCCAGAGTGACGAGGCGCTGGACGCGCTCCTCGGCGCCGTGGCCGACAAACGGGCGGCGCTTGCGGCGAGGCAAGGTCGGCGAGTCCCCCTCTTTGTCAAGATTGCGCCGGACCTCGACGAGAGCCAGGTCAAGGTGATCGCAGCCACGCTGGTCCGGCACGGCATGGACGGCGTCATCGCCACCAACACGACGCTTTCGCGAGATGCAGTGGCAGGCTTGCCGCACGCCGAAGAGGCCGGCGGCCTTTCGGGCGCGCCGGTCAGGGAAACAAGCAATCGAGTGATCGGCCAGTTGCGGGCCGCCTTGGGAAGCAGGTTTCCGATCATCGGCGTGGGCGGCATCCTGAGCGCAGCCGACGCCAAAGCAAAGATTGCGGCCGGCGCCGATGTGGTCCAGATTTACACGGGTTTGATCTACCGCGGACCGGCGCTGGTGCATCGGGCCGCCCAGGCCTTGCGCGACGAACGCGGCAGGGCCTGAGGGTCTGTCTGGGAATGCGCCGTCGCCCTCAGCGCATCCGCCAAAGAACCGGCACGAGCACGCTGGCCCAGCGCACCAGGCGGCGCGGTCCCAATGCAGCCACCACCGCCGCCGCGGCCACGCCAGCAGCTACAGGGTGTTCGCGCGCGAGGCGCATTGCCGCAGCGCTTGTCGTCTCGTTAGGCACTGGCGCTTCCCCGGCTCCCGTCGCTGCAGCCTGGAGCGTTGCGATACGCATCCGCTGCTTTTCGATTCGCGCAAGCAGCTCCGGACGACTCACCGGGCGCCGCTCACGCGGGGTCATGCTGTCACTGTCCGGGCTACCGCGGCCCAGGCTGTGTCGAAGCCACTGGCGATCGCGCTCCAGCTCTTGCAACACCGGCTCGAAGGCGGTCGAAGGTTTGCCACTCATCGACACAAGCGCGATCACTGACACGAGCCACAGCACCAGCCAGACCGCCGCCACCGACCAGGCGGCGGCAGTGCGATTCGGTGAATCCCAGAAATGGACGACGATCGCCACGGACAGCAGCGCAATCGCAATGGTCGTCAACCCGACCACCGCGATCACCAAGCCCAGCATCGATCGCAAACGCTTCTTTTCGTCTTCCCAGGCGAAACGCAGCAAGTCCAGGCGGTCTTCAGCAGCCAGGGCGCCTTCGCCCGCCAGGATGCGCACGCGCCGCCATTGGGACCTGATCCCAAAAAGCGATGACAACCACTTCACGTGTGCCCTCCGCGAGCCTCACCGCCGATGGGAGCCGCGGAAGCGGTTGGCTGTTGCGCGCTCAGGCGGGCGTGCTCAGCGGCGGCCAAGCAGCAGGCCCACCAGCACCCCCACCGCCAACGCAGCGCCGGCGATTTGCCAGGGCTCATCGTGGGCGTAGGCGTTGGCCGAGTTGGCTGCCTCACGGGCTTTCTTGCTCGCGATACGGCTCTTTTCGGCAGCCAGTTCGCGCGCGATAGCCAGCTTGCTGTCGATGCGCTGGCGAAGCGCCTTGATATGGGGAACGGAGTCGAGATCCTTGCTGGCGAGCACACCGCGAACGTCGCTCGCGATGTCTTCAGCAACGGCGTTGGCTGCCGCTTCGAGATTATTGGATGCAGTCATTTAAAGTTGTCCTCCTCAGTCACGCCGGCACCGCGCCGGCAACACACGCCGACAAACGACGCTCCGCGTCATAGTACATGCCCAAGTGCATCTACGACAGAATTCCCACGACATGATCGGCAATTGCGAGGCTGCTGGTCAACCCCGGCGATTCGATCCCGAAGAGGTTGACCAAGCCCGGCACTCCGTGCAGCGCCGGGCCTGCGATCATGAAGTCCGCAGCAGCATCTCCGGGCCCGGAGATCTTGGGGCGAATGCCGGCATATCCGGGAATCAGCGCGCCGTCCGGCAAGGCGGGCCAGTATTTGCGCACCTCGGCATAGAAGCCCTCTCCCCGCGCGGGATCGACCACCAGATCCTCGGGCGAGTCCACCCACTGAACGTCAGGACCGAACTTGGCCTGTCCGCCCAGATCGAGTGTGAGATGCACGCCCAGGCCCGCAGCCTCGGGAACGGGGTAGATCAACCGGCTGAACGGCGCCCGCCCAGCCAGCGTGAAGTAGTTGCCTTTTGCGAAATAAGCCTTGGGTACGGAAGTCGCCGGCAGGCCTTGGAATTGCCGGGCAAGCAGCGGCGCGACGAGACCGGCGGAGTTCACGACGCTCTTGCATCGCAAAAGCGTCCCGTCGATGGACTTCAATACGATGGCGTCACCCAGGCATTCGGCACTGAGGATGCCCGATTTCAGTGCAACGACCCCACCGGCCTGCTCGAGGTCGCCTTGCAGGCTCAGCATCAGGGCATGGCTGTCCACGATCCCGGTGCTGGGGGAATGCAGCGCCGCCAGGCACCGGAGCTGAGGCTCCATGGCGCGCGCCTCCTCGCCTGAGAGCAGAACCATGTCGTCTACGCCGTTGGCCGCGGCCTTGGCCTTGATCTCGGCGAGCTGCGCAACCTGCGGCTCGGCAGTGGCCACGATGAGCTTGCCGCAGCGTCGGTGCGGCAAGCCGCGTTCGATGGCGTAGTCGTAGAGCAACTGCTTGCCCTGCACGCACAGTCGTGCCTTCAGTGAGCCCTTGGGGTAATAGATGCCCGCGTGAATGACTTCACTGTTGCGAGAACTGGTGCCGGTCCCGATCGCGCCTTCCGCCTCCAGCACGATCACCTCTCTGCCCGCCAGCGCAAGCGCGCGAGCCGCCGCCAAGCCAACCACCCCGGCGCCGATGACGGCGCAATCGAATTCGTCCATGACGCAAGCTTAGCTGGCTTGCGGGCGGATCACTTCACTAGCGCCGGTTGTGGGGCGAGCGACTTGGACAGATTGCCTGGCGGCGTCGCGGGGCCCTCGTCGGGCTCGACGGGTAGCTCGGGGACATCCGGCGGGTCGGGGCTGATGGGCGGCGGAAGATCAGGGCTGGTGGCCATGGCGGTTCTCCTTCAGTTCGACTTCTACGGGAGCTCGGCGGAGGATGCAAGGGGTAAGAGACGTGGCCCGAACCAGCGGACTCAGCGCAATTTTTCGTCCCCGCGAATCTCCTGCGCCAGTTTCGCCGTCACATCCGTGCACGCCCAATTTGCTGCAAGGCTGAAGTTCGTTTTGAACTCGTCGAACTCGGCATTGCCTTCGCCGACTGCTCGTATGCGCGTGATTTCTTTGCCATCGTCAGCAGGGCCGCCGAAGGCGAGCCTCAAGCGCAACTTCGGAAGCCGCGAGCGCAACGTGACGCACAGCGCTGATCTGAAGGACCAGCGCTGGGGACAAAGAGAGAGGGGGGGAATTTGGTGGGCGGTGGAGGCTTCGAACCTCCGACCCCAGCAGTGTGAATGCTGTGCTCTACCCCTGAGCTAACCGCCCGTGGCGCAGATATTGAATACCTGCGCCGTTTGGATTTTTCGCGCCGTGTATGGCACGAAGCCTTCGATTATGCCACAGCAAAATCAGCAATTTGTCGAAAAAGAGTGCGTCCGTTGCTCGCCTTATCGAGTTGCGCCAGCACTTCGTCGTGCGCGGCAAGTTCGTGTTCGGTCGCGACCAAAACCGGCAACTCGTAGGTGCTCAGTTCCACGACAACGATGGCGCCCAGCACCGGTTCGTTCGGCACCACGTCGATCAGCAGCGCATCCTGTCCGCGCGTGAGATTGATGTAGACGTCGGCCAGCAGTTGGGCATCGAGCTTGGCGCCGTGGAAGGTGCGGTTCGAACGGTCCACCCCGAATCGGTCGCATAGCGCATCCAGCGAATTGCGCTTGCCGGGGTACACCATCTTGGCCATGGCCAGCGTGTCGGTCACCTCGCCAACGAAGCTTTGCAAGCGAGGCAGGCCGGCAAGCTCGAATTCCTTGTTGAGAAACCCGACGTCGAAAGCTGCGTTGTGAATGATCAGTTCCGCACCACGCAGATACTCCACGATGTCATTGGCCAGCGTGACGAACTTGGGTTTGTCGCGCAGAAAGTCGGACGTCAAGCCGTGGACCTTGAGGGCGTCCTCATGGCTTTCCCGCTCAGGATTGAAGTAGATGTGCAGATCGTTGCCCGTGAGCTTTCGGTTGAACAGCTCGACGCACCCGAGTTCGATGATGCGATCGCCGTTTTCAGCCGAAAGGCCCGTGGTTTCGGTATCGAGAACGATCTGCCTTGTCATCAGTGGTTTTCTTTCGCGTGATTGATCGAGTACTTCGGGATTTCGACGGTCAGGTCTGATTGTGCAAGGATTGCCTGGCAGCTCAGGCGCGACTGGGGCTCGAGGCCCCAAGCGCGATCCAGCAGGTCTTCTTCTTCTTCCTCGGCATCGTTCAGTGACTCCAGCCCTTTGCGGACCACCACGTGGCAGGTCGTGCACGCGCAGCTCATCTCGCAGGCATGCTCGATGTTGATGTCGTGCTCGAGCAGAGCCTCGCAGATCGAGGTACCCGCCGTGGCGGTGATCTCGGCGCCCTCGGGACAGTATTCGGGGTGGGGAAGGATCTTGATCGTGGGCATTGCTTGTTCTAGAGGGATTCGATCTGGCGACCCGAGAGCGCTCGCGCGATCCCGGCGTTCATCCGTTCGGCCGCGAAGGCTTCGGTGCCATCGGCGAGCGCCTTGGTCGCCGCTTCGACAGTGGCTGCGTCGCCGGTGGATCGGGCTTCGCGCAGGGCGTCCATCAACGAATGAATCGCCCCGCGTTCTTCGGGGGACAAAAGCGCACCATCTATATCCAGCGCACTCTGTGTCGCCAGCAGCATGCGATCGGCGTCCACCCGCGCCTCGACCAGTGCGCGTGCCTGCATGTCCTGTTGGGCGGTTGAGAAGCTGTCTTGCAGCATCGTGGCGATCTGGTCGTCAGAGAGCCCGTAAGAAGGCTTGACGGTAACGCTTGCCTCCACTCCGCTGCCCTGCTCCTTGGCGCTCACGCTAAGCAAGCCGTCCGCATCGACCGTGAAGGTGACCCTGATCCGTGCGGCGCCCGCGACCATCGGCGGAATGCCGCGCAGCTCGAATCGCGCCAGGCTGCGGCAATCTGCGACGAGGTCACGTTCGCCTTGCACCACGTGCAGCGCGAGCGCCGTCTGCCCGTCCTTGTATGTCGTGAAATCCTGCGCCATCGCCGTCGGAATCGTCTGGTTGCGAGGCACGATACGCTCGACCAAACCACCCATGGTTTCAATGCCGAGCGAAAGCGGAATCACATCCAGCAGCAACAGGTCATCGGCGCCCGCATTCCCGGCAAGCTGATTGGCCTGGATGGCCGCGCCCAGTGCCACCACCTCGTCAGGATTGAGATTGGTCAATGGCTCTCGACCAAAGAACTCACCGACTGCGCGCCGAATCTGCGGCATTCGCGTGGCCCCGCCAACCAGCACGACCCCCTGCATGTCCGTCGGCTGGAGCTTAGCGTCTCGCAAGGCCTTGCGAACGGCAGCGATCGTTCGTGCGGTGAGGGGCTGGGTCGCGCCTTCGAATTGGTCGCGCCGGATCTCGGCGGTCACATTGCCGGCCTGCAGGCTGGCGGAGAACAGAGTTGTTTCAGCAGACGTGAGCGCCTCCTTGGCTGCCCGAGCCGTCACCAGCAGCGCAGCCTTGTCGGTATCGCTGGACACCTTCAGGCCTGCTTGCGCGAGGACCACGTCCGCCAATACGTGATCGTAGTCGTCGCCTCCCAAGGCCGAATCGCCGCCGGTTGCAATGACCTCGAATACGCCCTGCGTCAGGCGCAGGATCGAAATGTCGAAAGTGCCACCGCCAAGATCGTAGACGGCGTACACACCCTCGCTCGCGTTGTCGAGCCCGTAGGCAATTGCTGCCGACGTCGGCTCGCTGATGAGGCGCAGCACGTTCAGTCCTGCGAGTTGAGCGGCGTCCTTGGTGGCTTGGCGCTGGCCTTCGTCGAAGTACGCGGGAACGGTGATCACCGCGCCGTACAGATCCGCATTGAAAGTGTCCTCGGCCCGATAGCGAAGGGTCGCGAGGATCTCGGCGCTGACTTCAATCGGCGACTTCTCGCCGGCCGCCGTGCGCACCCTGACCATGCCTGCGTCGTCCGTCAGGTGGTAGGCCATTGCTTCGCGATTGCCGATGTCCTGGATGCCGCGGCCCATCAAGCGCTTGACGGACGTGATGACATTGGTGGGATCGCCCACGCGTGCAGCCAACGCGTCGAAGCCGATCTGCCGGCGATCCTTGTCGAGATAGCGCACGGCCGAAGGGAGCACCACGCGGCCTTCCGCATCTGGCAAGCATTCGGCGACTCCATTGCGCACGGCAGCAACGAGCGAGTGCGTGGTTCCGAGGTCGATGCCGACCGCGATGCGGCGCTGGTGCGGATCGGGCGCGAGGCCCGGTTCTGAGATCTGGAGCAATGCCATGGCGCTATTGTCCCAATTGCTCTGACTTCGCCTCGATATCGTCGGCAAAGCGCTCTATGAACATGAGGGCTCTGACCTGCAGGGCCGCCGCAGGGTAGTCGCCTTTTTCGTCAATGAGCCAATCGAGCGAGGACATCGCGCGAGCACGGACGACTTCGACTTCGGACCGCAGTTTCTCGAGGTCGGCCGCACCGTGAGCTTCGTCGAGCTCTTCGCGCCACTCCATCTGGTGCATCAAAAAATCCGCCGGCATCGCGGTATTGTTCTCGGCGTTGATCGGCGCAGCATTCAATTGACAAATGTATGCGGCACGCTTGATCGGATCCTTCAGCCGCTGGTAGGCCTCGTTGATGCGAACTGACCACTGCATGGCAACCCGCTGAGCTGCCGCGCCCTGCGCAGCAAAACGGTCGGGATGCGCTTCCCGCTGCAGTTCTTTCCAGCGGGCGTCCAGCTTGGCGCGGTCCTGCACAAACCGGGCAGGCACCGCGAAGAGGTCGAAATCGTTGTCAGTGAGGTTCATACGTCAAAAAGCCGCCAGCACATGACATGGTGGCGGCTCGGGCTCGATGCCGGTGGAGGTCAGATGCGGAAGCTCTCGCCGCAACCGCAGCGGTCGCGCTCGTTCGGATTGTTGAACTTGAAGCCCTCATTGAGGCCTTCACGCACAAAATCGAGTTGCGTTCCGTCGATGTAGGCAAGGCTTTTGGGATCGACGAGCACCTTCACGCCGTGGTCCTCGAATACCACGTCTTCAGGCGACAGTTCGTCGACGTACTCGAGCTTGTAGGCAAGCCCTGAACAGCCTGTCGTCTTGACGCCCAGACGCACGCCCACGCCCTTCCCTCGCTTGCCGAGGTAGCGCGTGACGTGGCGCGCAGCCGATTCGGTGAGAGTCACAGCCATGTCAGTGAGCAGCCTCCGTCGCCGATGCGGCGACGCCATGCTTGGCCTTGTAGTCGCTGACCGCCGCCTTGATGGCGTCTTCGGCGAGGATCGAGCAATGGATCTTGACGGGCGGCAATGCGAGCTCTTCGGCGATCTGCGCATTCTTCAACGCAGCCGCCTCGTCGAGCGTCTTTCCCTTGACCCATTCGGTCACGAGAGACGACGAAGCAATTGCCGAACCGCAGCCGTATGTCTTGAAGCGCGCGTCCTCGATCACCCCTGTCTCGGGGTTGACCTTGATCTGGAGCTTCATGACGTCACCGCAGGCGGGTGCGCCCACCATGCCGGTGCCCACCGACTCGTCGCCCTTTTCGAAAGAGCCGACGTTGCGGGGATTTTCGTAATGGTCAATAACCTTGGATGAATAAGCCATGGGATACCTCTTTGATCTTTAATGCGCCGACCACTGGATCGTGCTGATGTCGATGCCGTCCTTGAACATCTCCCACAGCGGGCTCAGTTCGCGGAGCTTGGCGACGTTGTGCTTGATGGTCGAAACCGCGTAGTCGATCTCTTCTTCGGTCGTGAACCGGCCGATCGTCATGCGCAGACTGCTGTGAGCGAGTTCGTCACTGCGGCCGAGGGCACGTAGCACATAGCTGGGTTCGAGACTGGCCGAGGTGCAGGCAGAGCCGCTGGACACGGCCAGACCCTTGATGCCCATGATCAGCGATTCGCCTTCGACGTAGTTGAAGCTCATGTTCAGGTTGTGCGGAACCCTATGCGCGAGATCGCCATTGATGAAAACCTGTTCGACATCCTTAAGGCCGTCAAGAAGGCGCTTCTGAAGCGCGTGCGCCTTGGCAATGTCTTGCTTCATTTCGAGCTTGGCAAGGCGGAAGGCTTCGCCCATGCCCACGATCTGATGCGTAGGCAACGTACCGGAGCGCATTCCACGCTCATGGCCGCCACCATGCATCTGCGCTTCAAGACGTACGCGTGGCTTGCGGCGGACGTAGAGTGCGCCGATGCCCTTAGGCCCGTAAGTCTTGTGTGAAGCGAGGCTCATCAGGTCGATCGGCAGGTTCTTGACGTCGATCTCGACCTTGCCCGTGGCTTGCGCCGCGTCGGCATGAAAAATCACGCCCTTTTCACGGCAAATGTTTCCGAGCGCGACCATGTCCTGGATCACACCGATTTCGTTGTTCACGAACATGACGCTCGCAAGGATGGTGTCGGGACGGATGGCTGCCTTGAAGGCTTCCAGATCGAGCAGCCCGTTTTCCTGGACGTCAAGATAGGTCACGTCGAACCCTTGGCGCTCGAGTTCGCGCATGGTGTCGAGAACCGCCTTGTGCTCAGTCTTGACCGTGATCAGGTGCTTCCCCTTGCCCTTGTAGAAGTGGGCCGCACCCTTCAGCGCCAGATTGTTCGATTCGGTAGCACCGGAAGTCCAGACGATCTCACGCGGGTCAGCGCCGATCAGGTCCGCGACTTCGACTCGCGCCTTTTCGACGGCCTCCTCGGCCTCCCATCCCCAGGCATGGCTCCGCGATGCCGGATTGCCAAAATGCTCGCGCAGCCACGGGATCATCGCGTCGACGACGCGGGGATCGACGGGCGTTGTGGCGCCGTAGTCAAGATAGATCGGGAAATGGGGAGTGACGTCCATGGCTGGCTCAGGCTGGCGTGGGGTTTATCTTTGTTGAAGCTGAAGTAGCGGCGCCCCGAGGCGCCTGCAAATCACGACTTGGCGAAAACGTTGCCCAATGCAAATACCGAATTGGGCGCGTTGACCCTGATCGGCTTGACCACAGGCTGGCTCGAAATCGCGCGCTTCACGGCGGGCTTGTTTTCGATCTGAACGCCCTTGGCGATCTGGTCGTCGACCAGCTTCTGCAAAGTGACGGAGTCGAGAAATTCGACCATGCGCTGATTGAGAGAAGCCCACAGTTCGTGCGTCATGCATCGACCCGCTTCCCCGAGGCAGTTTTCCTTGCCGCCGCATTGCGTGGCATCGATGGGCTCATCGACCGAGACAATGATGTCCGCAACGGTGATATCGGCAGCCTTGCGGCCGAGCGAATAGCCGCCGCCAGGGCCACGCGTGGATTCGACCAATTCGTGCCGGCGCAGCTTGCCGAAGAGTTGTTCTAGATATGACAGCGAAATCTGCTGCCGCTGGCTGATTGCGGCCAGCGTGACCGGACCGGTGTTCTGGCGCAACGCCAGATCGATCATGGCTGTAACCGCAAAGCGGCCTTTGGTAGTGAGACGCATCGCAAGCTCCTTAGTGCTTACCGTTGAAATGACACCTTGGCCGGGACCCGTGGTGACGTCGTCTCCGCCCTGCCCGACCCCTGCTTTTCTGGTGATCCAGTGAATGGGAGTCGGCCCTTCATCGCGAAGTTTCTTTGTTGTTGAGTATTTCGCTCAAGTATAGCAGGAGCCCCTTCACTTTGCTCGGGTAAACCCGCTCGCGCCCTGCGGATCCCGGCAGTCGCGCCGCCCGCCTACACAGGGGCGATATTGTCGTGCCCGGAAGCGCCAAAGGCCTGTTCGCGCAGCACTGCCAACTGGTCCCGAACGCGCGCGGCCTTCTCGAACTCGAGGTTGCGCGCGTGCTCGAGCATGGTCTTTTCCAGGCGCTTGATCTCGCGCGCAATGTCCTTTTCGGACATGTCTTCCACCTTCGCGCGCTCAAGATCTCGCTTGGCGGCTTCTTTCCCGGTCTTCTCGCTGTAGACACCGTCGATCAGGTCCCGCACCTGCTTCACGATGCTGCGCGGCGTGATTCCGTGCGCTTCGTTGTGAGCAATCTGCCGGGCGCGGCGGCGCTCCGTCTCGTCGATGGCCTTCCTCATTGAATCCGTGACCCGATCGGCATACAGGATGGCCTTGCCATGAAGATTCCGGGCCGCACGGCCGATCGTTTGAATCAACGAGCGCTCCGCCCGCAAAAAGCCTTCCTTGTCGGCGTCCAGAATTGCAACCAGCGACACCTCGGGAATATCCAGCCCTTCGCGGAGCAGGTTGATGCCGACCAGCACGTCGAACGTGCCGAGCCGGAGGTCACGAAGAATTTCGACCCGCTCCACCGTGTCCACGTCACTGTGCAGGTAACGCACCTTGACACCGTTGTCGCCCAGATAGTCGGTCAGCTGCTCGGCCATCCGCTTGGTCAGGGTGGTGATCAGTACGCGCTCGTTTTTGTCCACGCGCAGCCGGATTTCCTGCAGCACGTCATCCACCTGATGCGTCGCGGGCCGGACTTCAACCTCGGGATCGATCAGCCCTGTCGGCCGCACGAGTTGTTCCACGACGTTTCCCGCGTTGTCCTTTTCGTACTGCGCGGGCGTGGCGGACACGAAGATGCACTGCCGCGTCCGCGCCTCGAATTCCTCAAACTTCAGCGGGCGGTTGTCCATGGCCGACGGCAAGCGGAAGCCGTATTCCACGAGCGTTGTCTTGCGGGCCCGGTCGCCGTTGTACATGGCGCTCAACTGGCCGATCATCTGGTGGCTCTCGTCCAGGAACATCAGGGCGTCCTTGGGCAGATAGTCGGTCAGAGTCGCGGGCGGCTCGCCGGGCGCCGCGCCGGAGAGATGGCGACTGTAGTTTTCGATGCCCTTGCAATGGCCGATTTCAGCCAGCATTTCGAGATCGAAGCGCGTGCGCTGCTCGATCCGCTGCGCCTCGACCAGCTTGCCTTGGGCGACGAAGAACTTGAGCCTTTCGTCAAGCTCGAGCTTGATGGTTTCCACCGCACTCAGCACCTTGTCGCGCGGCGTGACGTAGTGGCTGGAGGGATAGACGGTGAAACGCGGGATCTTCTGGCGGATGCGGCCCGTGAGGGGATCGAAGAGCTGCAGCGACTCGATCTCGTCGTCGAAGAGCTCGATTCGGATCGCCAACTCGCTGTGCTCGGCCGGAAAGACGTCGATGGTGTCGCCGCGCACGCGGAACGTCCCACGCGCAAAGTCCTGCTCGTTGCGCGTGTATTGCATGCGGATGAGTCGGCCGATCACGTCGCGCTGCCCGATCTTGTCGCCTGTCCGCATGATGAAGCGCATCTGCGTGTAGTCCTCGGGCGTGCCGATGCCGTAGATCGCACTCACGGTGGCCACGATCACCGTGTCGCGCCGCTCCAACACGCTCTTGGTCGCTGAAAGGCGCATCTGCTCGATGTGCTCGTTGATCGAGCTGTCTTTCTCGATGAACAGGTCGCGCTGAGGGACGTAGGCTTCCGGCTGGTAATAGTCGTAGTAGCTGACGAAGTATTCGACCGCGTTTTTTGGAAAAAACTCGCGGAACTCGCTGTAGAGCTGGGCCGCCAGCGTCTTGTTGGGCGCAAACACGATCGCCGGGCGACCCAGGCGGGCGATCACATTCGCCATGGTGAAAGTCTTGCCCGAGCCGGTCACGCCCAGCAGCGTCTGGAAGACCTCGCCGTCCTGCACGCCTTCGACCAGCCCGGCGATTGCCGCCGGCTGGTCGCCCGCCGGCGGATAGGGCTGGTAGAGCTCAAACGGCGAACCGGGGAATTTGATGAACTCACCCTGCTTGACCGGACCTACCGGATCGGCATGCTGAGGCTCTGGAATGACTTCGGACGTATCTGGCATGGCTTGGAGCTGAGAGAGATGCGGCCGCGGCCGGTAAAATTCAAGCGAACCGGAAAGCGTAACGCAGCTCCCGGCATCACGCGAATCGACCACCCGAAAAGGATTTCTCCATGTCTATGTTCACCGCCGTCGAGATGGCGCCCCGCGACCCGATTCTGGGCCTCAACGAGCAGTACGCCGCCGACAGCAATCCGCAAAAAGTCAACCTCGGCGTGGGGGTGTACTACGACGACAACGGCAAGCTGCCCCTCCTGAAGTGCGTCCAGGCCGCGGAAGAAGACATGATGAAGTCGCCCAGCGCGCGCGGCTATCTGCCAATCGACGGTATCGCCGCGTATGACAACGCGGTCAAGGGCCTTGTCTTCGGCGCTGACAGCGAACCCGTGAAATCCGGCCGTGTCGCCACCATCCAGGCGATCGGCGGAACGGGGGGCCTCAAGGTGGGCGCCGACTTCCTCAAGAAGCTGAGCCCGCAGGCAAAGGTGCTGATTAGCGATCCAAGCTGGGAAAACCACCGCGCGCTCTTCACCAACGCCGGGTTCGAGGTCGAAACCTATCCCTACTATGACGCTGCCAAGCGCGGCATCAACTTCGACGGCATGCTCACGGCGCTGAACGCCGCACCCGCCGGAACGATCGTCGTATTGCACGCCTGCTGCCACAACCCGACCGGATACGACATCACGCCGGCGCAGTGGGATCAGGTCATTGCCGTGGTCAAGGCGGCGAATCTGACGCCATTCCTGGACATGGCCTACCAGGGCTTCGGCAACGGGATCGCCGAGGACGGCGCGGTGATCGGCAAGTTCGTGCAAGCGGGCCTGACTTTCTTCGTTTCCACCTCGTTTTCCAAGAGCTTCAGCTTGTACGGCGAACGGGTCGGTGCGCTTTCGGTGCTTTGCGAAAGCAAGGAAGAAGCCGGCCGCGTGCTGTCGCAGCTCAAGATCGCCATTCGCACCAACTACAGCAACCCGCCGATCCATGGCGGCGCGGTCGTCGCAGCGGTGCTGAACGACCCGGCCCGGCGTGCTGTCTGGGAGGGTGAATTGGCCGAAATGCGCGTGCGCATCAAGGCCATGCGGCACAAGTTGGTCGACGGACTCAAAGCTGCCGGAGTGAAGCAGGACATGGGCTTCATCACGTCACAAATCGGAATGTTCAGTTATTCGGGGCTTACCAAGGAGCAGATGGTCCGGTTGCGCGAGGAATTCGGCGTGTACGGCACCGACACCGGCCGCATGTGCGTTGCGGCGCTCAATAGCAAGAACATCGATTACGTCTGCCAGAGTATCGCGAAGGTCGTCTGAGCCGTGAATGGCGGCGCGTTGGAGAGGGCGTCGCCTTTTAACTCAGCCTTTGGGTTGGCCCGCACCCCGATGCTTAAGTTGCCGAAATAAGTGTTCAGGGCGACTCGAATGTCACGACTGCCTTGTCAAGTTGAACACTCGCCCCATTTGTAGAAAATGGCAACTGATATATTGCACTGCAATAACTAACTGGGCCTCCCATGCTCTACCAACTCTATGAAGCGCAACGCTCCCTGATGGAGCCGTTTGCGGACTTCGCACAAGCCGCCTCAAAACTCTATGGGCAAGGCGCTGTGTTTGGGCAAACGCCTATTGCACAACGCATGGCTGCCGGCTACGACCTGCTCTACCGCCTGGGCAAAGATTACGAGAAGCCGGAATTCGGGATCAAGACGGTCAAGGTCGAGGACCGCGACGTGGTGATCCACGAAAGCATCGAAGTCGAAAAGCCTTTCTGCCAGTTGCGCCGCTTCAAGCGCTTCACTGACGAACCGAAAATCCTCCAGACCCTCAAGAGCCAACCCGTGGTGTTGATCGTGGCACCGCTGTCCGGCCATTACGCAACGCTGCTGCGCGACACGGTGCGCACGATGCTTCAGGACCACAAGGTCTACATCACCGACTGGGTCAATGCGCGCCTCGTGCCGCTCTCCAAGGGCGAATTCCACCTTGACGACTACGTCAACTACGTCGAGGACTTCATTCGCTACCTGCAGGCCGAGTACGGCAACTGCCACGTGATCAGCGTCTGCCAGCCAACGGTGCCCGTGCTGGCAGCGGTCTCGCTCATGGCGAGCCGTGGCGAAAAGGCGCCGCTGTCGATGACGATGATGGGCGGCCCGATCGATGCGCGCAAATCGCCTACCGCGGTCAACAACCTGGCAATGAACAAGAGCTTCGAATGGTTCGAGAACAACGTGATCTACCGCGTGCCGGACGGCTTTCCCGGCGCCGGTCGCCGCGTGTACCCGGGTTTCCTGCAGCACACGGGCTTCGTCGCGATGAACCCCGACCGCCACGCGAGCAGCCACTACGACTATTTCAAGAATCTGATCAAGGGCGACGATGCGAGCGCCGACGCCCACCGCAACTTCTACGACGAGTACAACGCCGTCCTCGACATGGATGCGGACTACTACCTCGACACCATCAGGACGGTCTTCCAGGACTTCAAGCTCGTCAACGGCACCTGGGAAGTGAAGAACCCCGAAGGCGTGCGTGAGCCCGTACGGCCGCAGGACATCCGTTCGACGGGCTTGCTGACTGTCGAAGGTGAACTGGACGATATTTCCGGCGCGGGCCAGACGCGGGCCGCGCATGATCTGTGCACGGGCATTTCGTCCGACGAGCAAAGGCACCTTGAGGTCAAGGGCGCCGGCCATTACGGGATCTTCAGCGGCCGCCGCTGGCGAGACCGCGTCTATCCCGAAGTCAAGGCTTTCATCCTGGCGCACGACAAGCCGCAGACGCGCGCATCGCAAGTGACGCTGGCCCAGGAAGACCCGAAGCCCTCCGCTGCGAAGAAGCGCGCGACATCGGCTGCAGCACGCAAGACTGCGCCGGCACCCCGCTCACGTACGTCGCAGCGCAAGTCCGCGTGATGCCGTGAGCGCTCTGGCGATGCGCCTGCTCGAGGCGCTGCCGCAAACGCAGTGCACGCGCTGCGGCTATCCAGATTGCGCAGGCTACGCGCATGCCATCGAAGCCGGTGAGGCGGAGATCGATCAATGCCCGCCTGGCGGTGCTGCGGGCATTGAGCGGCTTTCGCGGTTGACGGGTCGCCCGGCAACGGAAGTCAATCCGCAGTTCGGCGTCGAGGGTCCGCGCGCGATGGCAGTCATCGATGAGGCGTGGTGTATCGGATGCACGCTGTGCCTGGATGCTTGTCCGACAGATGCCATCGTCGGCATCCACAAGCGCATGCATACGGTGATCGAGGCACATTGCACCGGATGTGAACTCTGCGTTCCGGCCTGCCCCGTCGATTGCATCTCGCTGGAAGTGGCCACGCCCGGCCGCAGCGGCTGGCAAGCGTGGTCGCAAGAGCAGGCAGAACACGCGCGCGAGCGCTATGAGGGCCATAAGCTGCGCAGCGACAAGAGGGCCCCTGTTGCCGATCCGAGCCAGGTCGATGCGCCTGATGCGGCGCCCCCGGCAGACCGCAAGCGGGCCATCGTTGAAGCAGCCCTTGCCCGCGCTCGCGCGGCGAGCGCATCCAGAACCGGCAGCGGCAAGTCATGAGCGGCGATACCCTCCTTCTCTTTACCCTGGCCTCGATCGCGCTTGCGATCACGCCGGGCCCGACCATGCTTCTTGCGCTGTCCAACGGCATTGGGGGCGGGATGCGTGCAGCGGGCTGGGGAATCGCAGGTGCGTCGCTCGGCAGCAGCATCGTGATTGCCACCGTCGCCCTGGGCTTGGGCTCGCTGCTTGCGGCATCCGAGTGGCTCTTCAACGCGATTCGGCTCGTGGGCGTCGTCTACCTCGTCTGGCTCGGCGTCAAGCTCTGGCGCGCGCCAGCACCCGATATTGCGAGGGAACTGGCAGCTTCAGCGGCCAAACCGCTTCCTGGCCGGCTTGCGTTGCTGCGCAGCCTCGCAGTGGCGTTGTCCAATCCGAAGTCCCTGCTGTTCTTCGCGGCCTTCCTGCCTCAATTCATCGACACGGCCCAGCCGCAGGGCCAGCAATACCTGCTGCTCGGCGCGATCTTCGTTTGTCTCGACACCTGTGTGATGCTGGGCTACGCCACCGCCGGCACGCAAGCCGTGCGCTGGCTCTCGCAACGCAGCCTGCGCAGGCTCAACCGGGGCTGCGCCGTGGGCATGTGGCTTCTGGCCGGTACGCTTGCGATCTGGCGCCGCCCCGGCGCCTGATCGCAATCAACATTGGCGTCGGAGCTCTAAGAGCCCGCGAGGGCCGTGAAAGCCTTGACGACCTCCGGCGGCGCCTGCACGAGTTCGATCAGCACGCCTTCCCCCGAGATCGGAAACTCCTCGTTGCCCTTCGGGTGCAAGAAGCAAATATCGAAGCCTGCCGCACCGGCACGGATGCCGCCGGGCGCAAAGCGCACACCCCGCGCCGTCAGCCATTCGACGGCCTTGGGCAAGTCATCGATCCACAAGCCGACGTGATTGAGCGGCGTGGTGTGCACAGCCGGCTTCTTGTCCAGATCCAGCGGTTGCATCAGATCGACCTCGACCTTGAACGGCCCGCCGCCGATCGCGCAGATGTCCTCGTCGACGTTCTCGCGTTCGCTCCTGAACGTGCCCGTGACTTCGAGACCCAGCATCTCGACCCATAGCGTCTGCAACCGCGTCTTGTCCGGGCCGCCGATCGCGATCTGCTGGATGCCCAGCACCTTGAATGGGCGGCTCATCAGGCAAACTCCATGATGACTTGATCGACGGACAACGATTCGCCCTTGGCGGCCGCAATGGCGCCGACGACGCCATCCTGCGTCGCGAACAGCACGTTTTCCATCTTCATTGCCTCGATCACCGCCAGTTTCTCGCCCGCCTGGACGCGCTGGCCGGCCTGCACTGCCACTTCGACCAGCAGGCCAGGCATCGGCGACATGAGGAACTTGCTGAGATCGGGCGGTGCCTTGTAGGGCATGAGCTTCAGCAGTCGTGCACCGAGCGGCGACAACACCATCGCCTCGAGCTGGGTGCCGTTGTGCGACACGCGCAGCGACAGCGGATTCTTGCCGGCCCCGCGCTCGACCTGAGCGGTGAAGGCGCGACCGTTCACCGTGCCTTCGACGCGAATGCTGCCGAGCGCCGATTTGCTGTCGATCTTGTAGCTGTTGCCATTCACCGCAACCGCGCTCGATCCCGTCTGCCCATGAAAGTCCGTGACCGACACCGGCTTGTGCACATGCTGGCCGGCTTCGTCGAGCACGACCACCACGAATTGCTCGCCGACCTTGACGCCATGGCCTTCGAGCTGGCCGCTGATGCCGGACGCGCGGGCGCGATACCGTCGATGGACGTAAGCCGCGAGAGCCACCAGAAAGTCCGGATCGTCATGCGGCACGTCTTCCGCATGAAAGCCCTTGCCGTAGTGCTCGGCAATGAACCCGGTGTTGAAGTCGCCAGCGACGAACTTCGGATGCGCAAGCAGCGCTGCCTGGAAGGGAATATTGCTGTTGATGCCGCGAATCACGAACCCGTTGAGCGCCTCGCGCATCAAGGCGATCGCGTGCGCGCGATCGCGACCGTGAACGATGAGCTTGGCGATCATCGAGTCGTAGAACATCGGGATTTCGCCGCCGTCGTACACACCGGTGTCTACCCGCACGCCATACAGATGTTCAGTGTCGGCGGAGAACATCGTCTCCTTCGGCGGCTGGAAGCGCACCAGCCGGCCCGTCGACGGCAGGAAGTTGCGGAACGGGTCTTCCGCATTGATACGGCATTCGATCGCCCAGCCCTCGCGCTTCACTTCCGCTTGCGTCAGCGGCAGCTTCTCGCCGGCGGCAACGCGGATCATCAGTTCCACGAGGTCAAGGCCGGTAATGGCTTCGGTCACCGGATGCTCCACCTGCAGGCGCGTGTTCATCTCCAGAAAATAGAAGCTCTGGTCCTTGCCCACCACGAACTCGACTGTGCCCGCGCTCTGATACTTCACTGCCTTGGCGAGCGCCACAGCCTGCTCGCCCATTGCCTTGCGCGTCGCATCGCTGATGAAGGGCGACGGTGCTTCCTCGATCACCTTCTGGTGCCGACGCTGGATAGAGCATTCGCGTTCGTTCAGGTAGATCACATTGCCCTGGGAATCGCCCAGCACCTGGATTTCGATATGGCGCGGCTCTTCGACGAACTTCTCGATGAACACGCGGTCGTCGCCGAAGCTGTTGAGGGCCTCGTTGCGGCACGAGGTGAAGCCTTCGAAAGCCTCCTTGTCGTTGAAGGCCACGCGCAAGCCCTTGCCGCCGCCACCAGCCGACGCCTTGATCATTACCGGGTAACCGATGTCCTTGGCGATCTCGACCGCACGCTCGGCGGTGTCGATCGCGTCGTTCCAGCCGGGAATGGTGTTGACCCTGGCTTCGTTCGCCAGCTTCTTCGACGCGATCTTGTCACCCATGGCGGCGATCGAATAGTGCTTGGGGCCGATGAAGACGATGCCTTCGTCTTCCACCTTGCGGGCGAAGGCTTCGTTCTCGGAGAGAAAGCCATAGCCAGGGTGCACAGCCTCAGCGCCAGTCTGCTTGCAAGCCGCGATGATGCGGTCCGCCTGAAGGTAACTCTCGCGGCTGGCCGATGCACCGATGTGCACCGCTTCGTCGGCGAGTTCGACGTGGCGAGCGTCCTTGTCGGCGTCGGAGTAGACGGCGACGGTCAGGATGCCCATCTTCTTCGCCGTCTTGATGACGCGGCATGCGATTTCACCCCGATTGGCGATAAGGATTTTCTTGAACATGTTCTCTTCTCCCGGACTCACAGAGGGATGTTGCCGTGCTTGCGCCACGGGTTTTCCAGCTTCTTCTCGCGGAGCATCACAAGGCTTCGGCAGATGCGCTTGCGTGTCTCGCTGGGCAGGATCACATCGTCGATATAGCCGCGCGTGCCGGCGACGTACGGATTGGCAAAGCGCGCCTTGTATTCGGCTTCGCGTGCCGCGAGCTTTTCGGGGTCGTTCTTGTCCTCGCGGAAGATGATCTCGACCGCGCCCTTGGCCCCCATCACGGCGATCTCCGCACGTGGCCATGCAAGGTTCACGTCGCCGCGCAGGTGCTTGGACGACATCACGTCGTAGGCACCGCCATAGGCCTTGCGCGTGATCACGGTGATCTTCGGCACGGTGCATTCGGCGTAGGCATAGAGCAGCTTGGCACCATGCTTGATGATGCCGCCGTACTCCTGGCTGGTGCCGGGCATGAAGCCGGGCACGTCGACGAAGGTCACGACAGGGATGTTGAAAGCATCGCAAAAGCGCACGAATCGCGCCGCCTTGATCGAAGACTTGATGTCCAGACAGCCCGCGAGCACCAGCGGCTGGTTGGCAACGATGCCGATGCTTTGGCCTTCCATGCGGGCAAAGCCGATCACGATGTTCTTGGCGTAGTCAGGCTGCAGTTCGAAGAAGTCGCCGTCATCGACCACCTTCGAGATCAGCTCCTTCATGTCGTAAGGCTTGTTGGTGTTGTCCGGAACCAGCGTATCGAGCGAAAGATCGGCGCGTTCGGCCGGATCGCCGCTGGGGCGCACTGGCGGCTTCTCGCGGTTGTTCAGCGGCAGGTAGTTGTAGAGCCGGCGCAGCATCATCAGTGCTTCGATGTCGTTCTCGAACGCCATGTCGGCCACGCCGCTCTTGGTCGTGTGCGTCGACGCGCCGCCCAATTCCTCGGCCGTGACGTCTTCGTGCGTGACCGTCTTCACCACCTCCGGGCCGGTGACGAACATGTATGAGCTGTCCTTCACCATGAAGATGAAGTCCGTCATGGCCGGCGAATACACCGCGCCGCCCGCGCAGGGGCCCATGATCATGCTGATCTGCGGCACGACGCCGGAAGCCATCACGTTGCGCTGGAACACTTCGGCGTAGCCGCCGAGCGAGGCGACACCTTCCTGGATACGCGCCCCGCCGGAGTCGTTGAGTCCGATGACGGGTGCGCCGACCTTCATGGCCTGATCCATCACCTTGCAGATCTTCTCGGCATGCGCTTCGCTGAGCGCGCCGCCGAACACCGTGAAGTCCTGGCTGAAGACGAAGACCAGCCGGCCGTTGATCATGCCGTAGCCCGTGACGACACCGTCGCCGGGAATTCGCGTGTCGGCCATGCCGAAATCACTCGATCGGTGCTCGACGAACATGTCCCATTCTTCGAAGGTGTTGTCGTCGAGCAAAAGCTCGATGCGCTCGCGGGCCGTCAGTTTGCCCTTGGCATGCTGGGCGTCGATGCGCTTCTGGCCACCGCCCATGCGTGCCTGTTCGCGGCGCTTTTCAAGTTGTTCGAGGATTTCTTTCATGACGTTCTATTGAAAAGTTGATCTTGTTGGCTCGATGGGTCCGACAGGCTACGCCTGCCCCGCCTGTGCGGCGAGAAGATTTCGTGCGGCAGTCGATGCCGGAAGCGTGCCAGTGGTGACTTGGGCAATCGCCTGCGGCAGCAGCTCGCGCACGCGTGGATGGTGTCGAAATGCATGTTTCAGGCCCGCCTCGATGCGTTCCCACATCCATGCGAGCGCCTGCTTTTCGCGCCGCGACGCGAGTCTGCCGTTGGCAGTCTGCAGCGACTGGAACTGCAGCACCGAATCCCAGAAGGCATCGATGCCGGTCCCGGCCAGCGCACTGAGTTGCATCACCCTGGGCAGCCACAGGCGCACTTCCGCTTCAGGCGACCCCGGTTCGGCGTGCGCCGCCTGAACGCTCTGTGCATGCGCCGGATTGCCGTGATGACCGAAGAGCCGGAGCGCGGATGTGATCTGCGCCTGCGCGCGCGTCGCGGCATCCTTGTCGATGTCCGCCTTGTTGATGACGACGAGATCGGCGAGCTCCATCACGCCCTTCTTGATCGCCTGCAGGTCATCGCCGGCGTTCGGCAATTGCAGCAGCACGAACATGTCCGTCATCCCCGACACCGCCGTCTCGCTCTGGCCCACGCCGACTGTCTCGACGATGACGATGTCGTAGCCCGCGGCCTCGCACACCAGCATTGCCTCGCGCGTCTTCTCTGCGACACCGCCCAGCGTGCCGGATGACGGGCTCGGACGGATGTAGGCCCGCTCATGCACTGAGAGCTTTTCCATCCGCGTCTTGTCGCCCAGGATGGAGCCGCCGGACACAGTGGACGAAGGATCAATCGTGAGCACCGCAACACGATGGCCGCGTTCGATCAGGAACAGGCCCAGCGTCTCGATGAAAGTCGACTTGCCCACGCCGGGCACGCCTGAAATGCCCAGGCGGAAGGACTTGCCCGTATGCGGCAGCAATTCAGTCAGCAATTCATCGGCTTGTGCCCGGTGATCGTCACGCGTCGATTCGAGCAGAGTGATCGCCTTGGCAATCGCACGCCGTTGCAAAGGCCCCTCCGATGCCACCACCGACCCGGCCGTGACCACGGATTTCATGGACTCGATCGCCGCCACTTCAGCTCCCGCCCCAATCGCCTCGGGAAATACCGCGGAACCGGCTTCGCCGGGCCGCTGGTATTGCCCCCTGCAAGGGGGTGGGCGGCCACACGAAGTGGGCAAGCCTGGGGGTGTGCGTCATAGAACAGCGCGAATCTGCTCGAGCACGTCCTTGGCACTGGCAGGGATGGGCGTTCCCGGGCCGTAGATGCCTTTCACGCCGGCGTCGTAGAGAAACTCGTAATCCTGGCGCGGAATCACCCCTCCGACGAAAACGATGATGTCGTCGGCACCTTGCTTCTTGAGTTCTTCGATGATGGCCGGCACCAGCGTCTTGTGGCCTGCGGCAAGCGTGCTCACACCGACGGCATGCACATCGTTCTCGATGGCTTGCCGCGCGCACTCCTCAGGCGTTTGAAACAGCGGGCCCATGTCGACGTCGAAACCAAGATCGGCAAAGGCGGTGGCAACGACTTTCGCGCCGCGATCGTGGCCGTCCTGCCCCAGCTTGGAGATCATCACGCGCGGGCGCCGGCCCTGCTCTTCAGCAAAAGCAGCGATCTCGTTCTGAAGCGCTTCCCAGCCTTCGGCGGAGTCGTAAGCAGCCGCGTAGACGCCGGTCACCTTCTGTGTGTCGGCACGATGGCGGCCGTAGACTTTCTCGAGCGCATCGCTGATTTCGCCAACGGTGGCGCGCAAGCGCACGGCCTTGATGCTGAGGTCAAGCAGGTTGCCTTCGCCGCTCTTGGCGGCGGCAGTCAACGCGTCGAGCGCTGCCTGCACTGCGGCGCTGTCGCGCTTCTCGCGAATGGCCTTGAGCTTGGCGATTTGCCCGTCACGCACCTTGACGTTGTCGATCTGCAGGATGTCGTGCGTGTCTTCGTTCTTGAGCTTGTACTTGTTGACGCCGACGATCACGTCCTTGCCCGAGTCGATGCGCGCCTGCTTGTCGGCGGCGGCGGCTTCGATCTTCAGCTTGGCCCAACCGCTGTCGACCGCCTTGGTCATGCCGCCCATTGCCTCGACCTCTTCGATGATGGTCCAGGCGGCATCGGCCATGTCCTGCGTGAGCTTTTCCATCATGTAGCTGCCAGCCCACGGGTCGATCACGTTGGTGATGTGCGTCTCTTCCTGGATGATGAGTTGGGTGTTGCGCGCAATGCGGGCGCTGAACTCGGTGGGCAGCGCAATCGCTTCGTCCAGTGCGTTGGTGTGCAGGCTCTGGGTGCCGCCGAACACCGCGGCCATGGCTTCGATGGTGGTGCGCACCACGTTGTTGTAGGGGTCCTGTTCGGTCAGCGACCAGCCCGAGGTCTGGCAGTGGGTGCGCAGCATCAGGCTCTTGGGGTTCTTCGGGTTGAACTCCTTCATGATCCGGCACCACAGAAGGCGCGCCGCGCGCATCTTGGCGACTTCCAGATAGAAGTTCATGCCGATGGCCCAGAAGAAGCTCAGCCGGCCCGCGAAGTCATCGACGTCCAGACCCTTGGCGAGCGCCGTCTTGACGTACTCCTTGCCGTCCGCCAGCGTGAAGGCCAGTTCCAGCGCCTGATTCGCGCCGGCTTCCTGCATGTGATAGCCGCTGATCGAGATCGAGTTGAACTTCGGCATGTTGCGCGCCGTGTACTCGATGATGTCGCCGATGATCCGCATCGACGGCTCCGGCGGAAAGATATAGGTGTTGCGGACCATGAACTCCTTGAGGATGTCGTTCTGGATCGTTCCGCTGAGCTTGTCCTGGGAGACACCCTGCTCTTCCGCTGCCACCACATAGCCTGCAAGCACCGGGAGCACCGCACCGTTCATCGTCATCGACACGCTGACCTTATCGAGCGGAATCTGGTCGAAGAGGATCTTCATGTCCTCCACTGAATCGATCGCTACGCCGGCCTTGCCCACGTCACCCGTCACGCGCGGATGGTCGCTGTCGTAGCCCCGGTGGGTTGCAAGATCGAACGCGACGCTCACGCCCTGGCCGCCGGCAGCGAGTGCCTTGCGATAGAAAGCGTTCGATTCCTCGGCTGTCGAGAAGCCCGCGTATTGCCGGATGGTCCAGGGACGCACCGCGTACATGGTGGCTTGCGGGCCTCGCAGATAAGGCTCGAACCCGGGCAACGTGTCCGCGTACTTCAACCCTTTCAAGTCGGCGGACGTGTAGAGCGGCTTGACGGTGATGCCGTCGGGCGTGATCCAGTTCAATGCATTCACATCACCACCGGGAGCGGATTTTGCGGCGGCCTTGGCCCATGCTTCGAGGGTGGCGTTTGAAAATTGAGGTTCGGGTTTGCTCATGGGCGCAGCTTTGAAAAGGTCGCGGAACGAGGGGGCGCGCACAGGTGCGGCCCGGGTCGGGAGCGAGTCTAACCCATCTGTAATTATTAATTCAAACAATCTGAGTTGCGGTACATTTCCACCCATGTCTGCGCTCACCCTCACTCCTCGCGCCCTCTACGAAGAGGTGGCGGAGCTACTTCGCCAGCGCATCTTCAACCGCGAGCTCGAGCCCGGCAGCTGGATCGACGAACTGAAGCTGGCAGACGAATACGGCATCAGCCGCACCCCACTGAGAGAAGCGCTCAAGGTACTTGCCGCCGAGGGCCTTGTCACCATGAAAGTGCGGCGCGGCGCCTACGTGACCGAGGTTTCGGACAAGGACCTGGCCGACGTGTATCACCTTCTGAGCCTGCTGGAGAGCGACGCCGCTGGCGTGGTCGCCGAGCGCGCCTCCGATGCCGAACTGGCCGAGCTCGAAGCCCTGCACACCGAACTCGAAGCGGCCGCCGCGCCGGGCCACGTGAACCGCCAGAACTTCTTCGCCATCAACGAGCGCTTTCACATGCGGCTGCTCGCCATTGCCGACAACCGCTGGCGCGACCAGATGGTGGCCGACCTGCGCAAGGTGATGAAGCTCAATCGGCACAACTCGCTCTTGAAGTCCGGGCGCATCGCCGAATCCCTCAAGGAGCACCGCGCGATCATGGCCGCGCTCAAGGGGCGCAATCCGGCCGTCGCCATGGCACGCATGCAGCAGCATTTCAGCAACGGGCTCGAAGCGGCGAACTGACCCTGCCCCGTCGGAGGCCCGACTTCGACCCGCATCCTGGCGGCGTGCTTTGCTTGCACAATACTTGCTTCGACTTAACGCAAGCGGCGCCCCTCCGGTGATCCGAAGAGAAAGTATCGTGAATGAGTAGTGTGGTCGTGACCGGCGCGGGCTCGGGCATCGGGGCTGCAACATGCAGGCGCCTGGCGGCACAAGGGATCGATCTCGTGATCCACACCGGCAGCCAGCGAGAAGCCGCAATGGCACTCGCGCGCGAATGCAGCGCCGTACGAAGCACCGTGGTGATCGGCGACATGGCCGATGCGGGCACTGTCGATGCGCTGTTCCATGCCGCACAGGCGCTCGGTGGGTTGCGCGGCGTCGTCGCCAATGCGGGTTTTGCCGACCGCCGCACGTTGGCGCAGTTGGATGACGACATCGTCGAGCGCTCGCTGCGCACCATGGTTGTCTCGCTCGCCCATCTCTTGCGCAAATCCCTTCCGCTGCTCGAACAAGCCTCGCACGGGCGATTCGTTGCCGTCAGTTCGTTCGTCGCGCATCGGTTCACGCTCGGAGCGTCCAGCTTTCCCGCCACTGCCGCAGCCAAGGCGGGCGTCGAGGCATTGGTCAAGGCGGCCGCGGCGGAAGTGGCCGCGCGCGGAGTGACCGTCAACGCGGTAGCTCCCGGCTATGTTCAAAAGGACCGCCCGAACAGCGGCGCCCTGACCGCTGATCAATGGAAGCAGGCATTGTCACGCGTGCCCGCAGGGCGCCTCGCCACGCCCGACGACATTGCGGCGCCGATCGCCTTTCTGCTGAGCCCGGAAGCCGCATTCATCACGGGACAAGTGCTGCACGTCGACGGCGGCATGACCTTGTAGACACGCAACGCCACGCACCCCGATTTTTCAACCGATGGAGAACGATTCGATGACAAACCGTCGCCAATTCATTGCCCGCGTTGCCGCCGCAGGAGCTGCCGGAACTGCGTCGAGCTGGGCCACTCAGGCCTTCGCGCAAGCGGAGCCCGAAAGTGCCTGGGCGCGCATTCACCGCACGAAGGTGTTGCGCATCGGCGCGGTGGCCGGCGCGGCGCCCTACTATCACAAGGATCTGGCGTCCGGCGAATGGCAGGGCTTCATGATCGACTTCGCCAAGAACCTGGCGGGCAGCCTCGACGTCAAGCTGGACATCAACGAAACCACCTGGGGCAATTCGGTGCTCGACCTGCAGTCGAACAAGATCGACGTGTTCTTCGGGCTTAATCCGACACCCCAGCGCGCGCTGGTGGTCGACTTTTCGGACCCGCTCTTCAACAATGCCTTCGTGCTGGTGGCGCGCAAGGGCTTCAATCCCAAGACCTGGGAAGAATTGAACAAGCCGGACGTGAAGGTCGCGGTCGACATCGGCTCGTCGCACGACCAGATGGTGACGAAGACGCTTCCCAACGCGCAGATCATCCGCCTCGAAAAAGCCGCCGACGCCACGCTGGCGGTGCAGACCGGGCGCGCAGACTGCCAGGTACTGGCAGTGGTGCTCGCACTCACCGTCATGAGCAAGAACCCGACGATCGGCCACATCGTGCTGCCGACGCCGACGCAGGCAACCACGACGAACCTCGGCTTCCGCAAGGAAAACGATCGCCAATGGATCGAATACGTGAACAAGTGGATCGCGCAGACGCGCGCCAGCGGCAAGGTCAAGCAGGTGGTGCTGAGCAACATGCAGGCGCTGTCGGGCGTGAAGCCGGATCAAGTACCGACCGAAATCAGCTTCTGAAGCAAGGCCGCCGTGTACCAGTGGGACTTTGAATTTCTCTGGGGCTTTCGCCGGCTCCTCCTCATCGGCCTGGGCTACACGGCCGCCTATACGGTGATCTGCACGCTGCTGGGGCTGTTGATCGGATTGGCAGTCGCCATGGGCCGGCTGTCGCGGCACGGTTGGCTCCGGGCGCCGCTGCGAGGCTATGTCGAAATCTTTCGCTGCACGCCGGTGCTGGTGCAACTGGTGTGGTTCTATTACGCGCTGCCGGTGCTGACGGGCATCCAGATTTCGGCGGCGCTCGCGGCCATCCTGGCGCTGTCACTCTACGGGAGCTCGTTCTTCTCGGAGATCATCCGCGGCGGCATCATCTCGATCGACCCCGAGCAAAGCGATGCCGCACGCGCATTGGGGATGCGCCGCTTTCAGGTGATGCGCCGGGTGGTGCTGCCCCAGGCCTTCAGGCGCATGGTGCCGCCGCTGCTCAACCAGTCGATCCTGCAGCTCAAGAACACTTCGCTGCTGTCGGTGCTTGCCTTGCCCGACCTGCTCTACCAGGGCCAGAGCATCGCGCACGAGACCTACCGTCCGCTGGAAACCTACACCGTCGTGGCGCTCGCCTATTTCATCGTGCTGCTGCCGGCGACGATTCTGGTTAAGCGTGCGGAAACCCGTCTTTCGAAGACCGCCCGCGCATGACTCCGACCGTGAACGCACCCATGATCGAGGTCAGCCACCTCGGCAAAAGCTTTGGCGACAACCGCGTCTTGCGCGACGTGTCCCTCTCCGTCGGCAAAGGCGAGGTCGTGGCACTCATCGGCCCGTCGGGCTCCGGCAAGTCGACGCTCCTGCGATGCCTGAACCTGCTGGCCGTGCCCGACGAAGGCACCGTACGCGTGGGCGACCAGACGATGGCCTTCAAGGGCGCTGCGACGCGGCTGCCCAGGGACGCGCTGCTCTCCGCATTCCGCGCCCGCACCGGCATGGTCTTCCAGCACTTCAACCTGTTTCCGCACATGACTGTGCTGGGCAATGTCATGGAAGGACCTGTCACCGTGCTGCGACAAGCCAAGGCGCAGGCGGAAGCCAAGGCAAGATTGCTGCTCGGCAAGGTCGGCTTGCAGGACAAGGCCGACGCCTGGCCGGATCAACTGTCAGGCGGGCAGAAGCAACGCGTCGCCATTGCCCGCGCGATGGCCATGGAGCCGCAGGTGATGCTGTTCGACGAGGTGACGTCGGCGCTCGACCCAGAGCTGGTTGGCGAAGTGCTGCGCGTCATCAGAGTGCTGGCCGACGAAGGCATGACCATGGTGCTCGTCACGCATGAGATGGCCTTCGCGCGCGAGGTGGCCGATCAGGTGGCGTTCATGCGCGACGGCGTCATCGTCGAATGCGGTCCAGCGCGCCAGGTGATCGATGAGCCCAACGAGCCGGCGACACGCGCCTTCCTCGCCCGCTTTCACGAAGGCAGGCCGGCCAGCGCCTGAGCCGGCTCCTCGGCGTCAGGGCGAATCGCGTGCGAGTGCGCCCGCGTCATCACTTCATGCGGCGACAGCGCCTTGAGCCGATGGTCGCTCCAGACTTGCCGCCAATGGCGCGCGCCGGCGAGCCCATTGCGCAGGCCGAGCATGTGACGCGCGATGTTCGACCATGGCGTGCCGTGGGCTTCGGCCTCGCGCACCATGTAGTCGCACATCTGGCGCTCGACGTCTTCGCGCGTGGCCGTCGAAGGCGCCTCACCGTAGAAGGCTTGGTCCCACTCAGTCAGCCACCACGGGTTGTGATAAGCCTCGCGCCCGATCATCACGCCGTCCAACAGCCGCAAATGCGCCTGCATTTGCGCGATCTCATTGAAGCCGCCATTGATTGAAAAACGCAGCGCCGGGAAGTCGTGCTTCAGCCGATGCACCAACTCATAGCGCAGCGGCGGCACTTCCCGGTTCTGCTTGGGCGAAAGCCCCTTGAGCCAGGCATTGCGCGCATGCACGATGAAAGCTTCGCAGCCCGCCTCGCTCACCTTGCCGACGAAGTCGCGCACAAAGTCGTAGCTTTCGACCTTGTCGATGCCGATGCGGTGCTTGACGGTGACCGGCACCTCGACCACATCGACCATCGCCTTCACGCAATCCGCCACGAGCTCGGGTTCGTTCATCAGGCAGGCACCGAATGCGCCGCGCTGCACTCGCTCGCTCGGGCAGCCGCAGTTGATGTTGATCTCGTCGTAGCCCCATTCCTCGCCGAGCTTGGCGCAGTGCGCAAGGTCGGCCGGCTCGCTGCCGCCGAGTTGCAGCGCGACAGGGTGCTCTTCGGTGTTGAAGCGCAGGTGTCGCGGCACGTCGCCGTGGATGAGCGCGCCGGTGGTCACCATTTCGGTGTAGAGCAACGCGCGGCGCGTGAGCAGGCGGTGGAAGAAGCGACAGTGGCGGTCCGTCCAGTCCATCATGGGGGCGACAGATATCTCGGGCGGCTTGACTCTTTGATTCATAACGGTTCTTGCTGCGGCACCGCCTGAAGAGGGCGGCCCGGGAATGCGGGAATGCGCACAAGGCGCCATTTTCCCCGTTATGCCGCCAACACCGCCGCAGCCAGTTGCCTGCCCCTGAGCCAGGGCGCGAGATTGGAAGACGGCTCATAAGCCGCAAACTGCGTGAGGTACAGCTGTACGCTTGGATGAAACCGCGCGTCCCCCGGGATCTGCCTCGGCGAATGTGGCCGCACGTCGAAGGGTGGCTCCCTGTACGGCGTGTGAATCGGGCCAAATTCGAACGCATCGGTCGCCCGGTACTGCGCAGAGATCGCAACGCCGGCGCCGCGCAGGCGCCCGATCATCCAATCGAGCGAGCAGGTGGCCAGATCCCGCTTTGCATAGCCGCCGCCGACGTCGGCATGCGCACCGCAGAACCAACGCTGTTCGATGCCTTGCCTGTCTTCCCAGAGGGTCGGCTCGAAGTCCACGCGCTGCTCGTCGATCGCGAGCGCGTGGAATCCGGCCTTCACCTTGTCCGACAGAACCCGGTCCGCGAATTCGAAGATGTCGACTTTCGACGCATCGTCCAGGCCATAGGTCGGCACCCCGAGCGCGCCCACGGTGTCCCAGACGCCGACGGCTTCGATGCCGGCGCCCTGCACCAGGCGATTCAGGTCGATGGGCTGAGCCTTGAACTCTTCAAGATACCCGAGCAGGGTGCTCTGCTTGCCCATTGCCTTGCGGTGTTGGCTCCAGACGAAGATGCCGAGCTTGTAGGCGGTTTCGGCATCGTGCATGGCGTCTTGCGGCAGCAGGCCCATCTTCGCGATCATTCCGGCGAGCGCCCTGGCGGTGTAGGCGCCGCGGCTGAAGCCGACCAGATAGATGCGGTCGGCTGGCGCGTAATTGCGCGAGATAAAGGTGTAGCCGCGAACGATGCGCTCGATAAAGCCCTCGCCGAACACGCCGCCGAGGATCTTCAGGACGGCATTCTGCGAATCGCCGACGCCGTGCAGGTATTTCGCGACCTGCGTGATTCGGGCGTCCGGTCCGGCGGCGACCTTTTCCTGCTCGTCCTGCTTTCGAAGCGAATCCGCGGTGACGTCACCCTGCAGTGCCGCGAACAGACGCAGCACGTTGGTGGCCTTGGCCTGGAGATCCTGCGTATCGCCTTGGCCGAGCCCATTCCACGTGCCGTCGGCACAAAAGACGATGTTCTTTGCCACGGCGAATTCCTTTCGCAAATACACAAGGCACACAAGGCACACAAGGCACACAAGGCATCCTGATCTTGCAGCGGCAGTTTGGCCCCTTCCCAAATGCCCGGCCATGCGCCATTCGCGATATGCCGCGCGGCAACCCCGCACCGGGCGGCCTGCACGGCGGCGTGAGAAATGCTAAGGTGCCAACCCTTTCGGGTTAACCCCTAAATCCGTCGAAGGTCTCTTTTGCCTCACATCAAAGCGCCCGCACCCGGCGGGCTTTCCACCGGCTTGACCGTTCTGTTCGCCATCGCTTGCGGACTCTGCGTCGCCAACATCTACTTCGCGCAGCCGCTCATCGGGCCGATCGCCGTCACGTTGCAACTGCAGCCGGGTCTGGCCGGGCTGATCATGACGCTGACCCAACTCGGCTACGGCGCCGGATTGCTCCTGCTGGTACCTCTGGCCGACGTGGTCGAAAACCGTCGACTGATCACGTTCGCGATGGCCGGCGCAGTGATCGGGTTGATCGGCATCACACTGTCCGACTCGGCAGCGAGTTTTCTCGCGGCTTCGTTCCTGGTTGGCGCTTGCGCGGTCGCCGCGCAGGTGCTGGTTCCGTTGGCCTCTCACCTCGTACCGGAGGCAACGCGCGGCAAGGTCGTCGGCAACATCATGGCCGGACTGCTGGCCGGCATCATGCTGGCGCGGCCGTTCTCCAGTGTGGTCGCCGCAGCTTTCGGCTGGCGCGCGGTGTTCGGGATTTCCGCCGTACTGATGGCAACCCTCGCGGTCGTGATATGGCGTGTCCTGCCCGATCGGCACCCGCACGCATCGCTCGGCTACGCGCGCACGATGGCCTCTCTGCCCGGCATCGTCTGGCGAACGCCGCTTCTGCGGCGCAGGGCGTTCTACCAGGGAATGATGTTCGCCGGCTTCCAAGCGTTCTGGACCGCGGTGCCGCTCGCGCTTGCAAGCGAGTTCAACATGGGCCAGGGCGGCATCGCGCTGTTCGCGCTGGCGGGGGCGGCGGGTGCACTCGCCGCACCCTGGGCCGGGCGGCTGGCGGATCGCGGCCTCTCGCGGCCCGCGACGGGCGCGGCGATCGCGGTGGCGCTCCTGTCGTTCGGCCTTGGGGCTGTCTCGGTGCACTTCCATTCGCTGCTGGGGCTGGTCGCCGCGGGTGTGCTGCTCGATGCGGCCGTACAGCTGTGCAACGTGCTCAGTCTGCGCAGCTTGTATGTGCTGGCGCCGGAACTCCGCGGACGGCTGAACGGCCTCTTCCTGACTTTCATCTTCATGTGCGCCGCAATCGCTTCCGGACTGGCTGCGGCCATCTACACCTTCCACGGGTGGAACGGCCTCAGCCTGCTGGGGGGCGTGTTCGCCGTGGTGGCACTGTTGTTTTACGCCACGGAGTTCCGTCGGAATTCCCTTTCGCCTGCGACCTGACGAAGTGCTTCGGGATAATCAGGGTTAACCCTATATCCTCCTCCGATAGCACCTTTCAGCACCTTCGCATGACCCAGCACACCGAAGCGACTTCCGCCATTTCGTCTCGCATGCCCATTGCCCTGCTGGCGCTCGCCGCCGCGGCCTTCGCGATCGGCACCAGTGAATTCGTGGTCATGGGCTTGTTGCCGCAAATGGCGCTCGATCTGGGCGTCACGCTTTCGCAGGCGGGGCTTCTCGTCACAGCCTATGCCATGGGCGTGGTCATCGGTGCGCCCGTCTTTGCAGTCGCCACGGCACGCCTGCCGCGCAAGGCGACGCTGATCGCGCTGGCTTCGCTCTTCGTGGTGGGCAATCTCCTTTGCGCGCTCGCGCCCAATTACGCGATGCTGATGGTCGCCCGCGTGATTACCGCGCTCGCGCACGGCACCTTCTTTGGCATCGGCTCGGTCGTCGCTGCGGGGCTGGTTGCGCCGAACAAGCGCTCGCAAGCCATCGCCCTGATGTTCACCGGCCTCACGCTGGCGAACGTGCTGGGCGTGCCGCTTGGCCGCATCATCGGCGAGCACTACGGCTGGCGCATGACCTTCGCAGCCATCGTCGTGATCGCACTGGGCGCAGTGGCTTCGCTGATCGTGCTGCTGCCCCGCCACATCGAAATGCAGAAGAGCAACATCCTGCGCGAATTCACCGTGCTCGCGGACGCCCGCGTCCTCCTGGCACTCGCGACGAGCGCATTGGCATCCGCGAGCCTGTTCTGTGTTTTCACCTACATAGCCCCCCTGCTGACTCAGGTGAGCGGTTTCTCAGAGGCTGCGGTGGCGCCCATCCTGCTCCTGCTGGGCGTCGGGCTCACGATCGGCAGCACGGTGGGCGGGCGGCTGGGCGACCGGCGGCTCGTGCCTTCACTGCTGCTGGTGCTGGGCCTCAACGCACTCGTGCTGGCACTCCTGCATTTCGCTTTGCCGGTGCGCTCGCCGACCGTCGTGCTGATGCTGGTCTGGACCACGCTGTCGTTTGCGCTCGTGCCGCTCCTGCAGACGCTGATCGTGCAGCACGCGAGCGCCGCCCCCAACCTGGCCTCGACGCTGAACCAGGGCGCTTTCAACCTCGGCAACGCAACGGGCGCGTGGATCGGTAGTGGCATGCTCGCCGCCGGCGCTCCCCTGGCTGATCTTCCGTGGGCCGGTGCCGCCATCACGCTGGTGGCTTTGGCAATCGCTGCATGGGGCAGCCGCTTTGGCGATCGCGCACCCGCGTTGCAAGCCGCCTGAACGCACTGCCCAAGCCCATCGAGCGGCACATCACTTCTTGCTCGAATTAGGGAAGTCACCAATCAACTGGTGCAATTAAGTATCGGCACTGGCCGAAGAAGTACCAAACCCGCAATTCAGAGTCTCCAGAATCTGGGCGCGGCGACGCCTGTCGTCGAACCAAGGAGACAACATGAAGCGTTTTCTGAAGGCGGGCCTGGTGCTCGCAGTCGCAGCGGCAGCCGCAACCGCCGGCCTGGCGCACGCCGACACCGAGCTTGTCGTCGCGACCGTCAACAACGGCCACATGATCGAGATGCAGAAGCTCACCAAATTCTTTGAGCAAGCGCATCCGGACATCAAGGTGAAGTGGGTCACGTTGGAAGAAGGCACGCTGCGCCAGCGCGTGACCACGGACATCGCCACCAAGGGCGGCCAGTTCGACGTGATGACCATCGGCATGTACGAGACGCCGATCTGGGCCAAGAAAGGCTGGCTGCTGCCCATTGCGACGGATGCCGCCTATGACGTCGACGACCTGCTGCCCGCGATCCGAAGCGGCCTCTCAGTGGACGGCAAGCTCTACGCTTCGCCGTTCTACGGCGAAAGCTCGATGCTCATGTACCGCAAGGACCTCGCGGACAAGGTCGGCTTCAAGATGCCCGAGCAACCGACCTGGACGCAGGTCAAGGAATTGGCCGGCAAGATCCACGACCCGAAGGGCGGCGTCTACGGCATCTGCCTGCGCGGCAAGCCGGGCTGGGGCGACAACATGGCGCTCCTCACGACGATGGTCAACACCAATGGCGGGCAATGGTTCGACACCACCTGGAAGCCGCAGATCGACTCCAAGCCTTGGCATGACGCAGTCAGCTTCTACGTCGACCTCATGAAGGCCTACGGCCCGCCCGGTGCCTCGGCCAACAGCTTCAACGAGAACCTTGCGCTCTTCAACGAAGGCAAGTGCGGGATGTGGGTCGATGCGACCATTGCGGCTTCCTTCGTGAGCGATCCGAAGCAATCGAAGGTGGCGGACAAGGTCGCCTTCGCTCAGGCTCCCGTGGCGGTCACGCCGAAGGGCGCGAACTGGCTCTGGGCTTGGGCGCTGGCGATTCCCGCCAGTTCGCAGAAGGCCGATGCGGCGCAGACTTTTGTGAAGTGGGCCACGTCGAAGGACTACGTCAAGCTCGTCGCCAAGGAAGAGGGCTGGGGCTCGGTGCCGACCGGCACGCGCAAGACGACCTACGCATCACCCGAGTTCGTGAAGGCGGCGCGCTTTGCCGATGCCGAAAAGAAGGCGATCGATACCGCCAACCCCAATGACAGCACATTGCCCAAGTCGCCTTACGTCGGCGTGCAATACGCGGCCATTCCGGAGTTCCAGGCCATCGGCGTCGCTGTCGGCCAGCAGATGAGCGCCGCGCTTTCAGGCAAGGTCACGGTCGACCAGGCATTGAAGACCTCACAGACGGCCGCCGAACGCGAGATGAAGAAGGGCGGCTATTACAAGTAGCCCCCTAGGCTGCGCGCACTTCGTGTCGCTTCGCCCACCCCCCACGGGTGGCGCTGCCAGCGGCCCGGCGAAGCCGGGTCCGCGGCAACTCACGACAAAAGCCATGCCATGGGGGTCTTCTTATGAACCGCTTGCTGCCTCGAACGCTGATGGCGCCGGCCGTGATCACGCTCGTCCTCTGGATGCTCGTGCCGCTGCTGATGTCCATCTACTTTTCGTTCGTCAACTACAACCTGATGCAGCCCGGCGAGCGCACGTTCAACGGGATCGAGAACTTCAGCTACTTCGTCACCGACCCCGACTTCTGGCCGGCAGTGTGGAACACGCTGGTGCTGATCGGCAGCGTGATCATCATCACGGTCGGCTTGGGGGTCGGGCTTGCGCTGCTGGTGAACGAGCCCTTTCCCGGGCGCGGCATCGTGCGCGTGCTGCTCATCTCGCCCTTCTTCGTGATGCCCACGGTGAACGCGCTGCTGTGGAAGCACATGATGATGAACCCGATCTACGGCGTCCTCGCGGACCTGTGGCGCAGCTTCGGCGCCGAGCCCGTCGACTGGCTCACGGATGTGCCGCTGTTCTCGGTCATCATCATGGTCGCCTGGCAGTGGCTGCCGTTCGCCTGCCTGATCTTCATTACCTCGCTGCAGTCGCTCGACCGTGAGCAGATGGAAGCCGCGCGCATGGACGGCGCCACGGCCGTCCAGCGCTTCGGCTATCTCACCCTGCCCCACCTCGGGCGGCCGATGGCGGTGGTGATCATGATCGAGATGATTTTTCTGCTTTCAGTCTTTGCCGAAATTGCGGTCACGACCAATGGCGGGCCGGGCAACGAGAGTACCAACCTCACCTACCTCATCTTCAAGCAGTCGCTGATGAACTTCGACGTGGGGGTGGCTTCCGCAGGCGCGCTCTTCGCTGTGGTGCTGGCCAACATCGTTGCGGCCTTCCTGATCCGCATCATCGGAAAGAACCTCGACTGAGGGCCGCAGCATGCAAACCACCAACATCTTTCCCCTCGCACTGCGCACGGTCGTCGCTTGGGCCGTCACGCTGCTGCTCTTCTTTCCGCTGGGCTGGCTGCTGCTGACTTCGTTCAAGACGGAGTTGCAGGCCATCCACGTTCCGCCGCTTTTCATCTTCGAGCCGACGCTGGAGAACTTCACCGAAGTGCAGCGCCGAAGCGACTACCTGCTCTATGCAAAGAACTCGCTCATCACGAGCGTTGGCTCAACGATCATAGGGTTGCTGATCGCCGCGCCCGCCGCGTATTCGATGGCCTTCTTTCGCACGAAGCGCACGCGTGACATCCTCATGTGGATGCTCTCCACCAAGATGATGCCGGCCGTGGGCGCATTGGTGCCGATCTATGTGCTCGCGCAGACCGCCGGGATGCTCGATACGCGCACGGCACTCACCGTGGTCTTCACGCTGTCGAACCTGCCGATCATGGTCTGGATGCTCTACACGAGCTACAAGGACATCCCGCCGGAGATCCTCGAAGCCGCGCGCATGGATGGCGCCAGCCTGTGGACGGAGTTCCGGCACGTGGTGCTGCCACTCTCGATTGGCGGGCTGGCTTCCACCGGGCTGCTCTGCCTGGTGCTGAGTTGGAACGAAGCGTTCTGGGCGCTCAATCTCAGCTCCGCAAAAGCCGGCACCCTCGCGACGCTCATCGCGTCCTACTCCAGTCCCGAGGGCCTCTTCTGGGCCAAGCTCTCTGCAGCGTCGGTGATGGCCATCGCGCCCATCGTGGTGTTCGGCTGGTTCAGCCAGAAGCAACTCGTCCAGGGTCTGACCTTCGGGGCGGTGAAATGAGCTCGCCCCCAGGCTGCGCGCACTGCGTGTCGCTTCGCCTACCCCCTGCCGGGGGCGCCGCCGACGGCCCGGCGGAGCCGGTTCCGTGGCGGCCTCACTGTTCGCGGCGTTCCCCGACAAATATTCAAGGAGACATTTGATGGCCTACCTGCAACTCGACAATATCCAGAAGAGCTTCGGGGAAACGCACGTCATCAAGGGCGTGAATCTCGAGATCGACAAGGGCGAGTTCATCGTGTTCGTCGGTCCCTCGGGTTGCGGCAAGTCGACGCTGCTGCGGCTGATTGCGGGGCTCGAAGCGATCACGAGCGGCAAGCTGTTGCTCGATGGCAAGGACATCACGCACACGCCGTCCGGCAAGCGCGATCTCGCGATGGTGTTCCAGAGCTACGCGCTCTATCCGCACATGAGCGTGTACGACAACATGTCTTTCGCACTCAAGCTCGCGAAGGTGTCGAAGGACGTCATCAAGACCAAGGTCGAATACGCCGCGAAGACGCTGAACCTCACGCAATACCTCAATCGCACGCCGAAGGAGCTCTCGGGCGGTCAGCGCCAGCGGGTCGCCATCGGTCGTGCAATCGTGCGCGCGCCCAAGGTGTTTCTTTTCGACGAGCCACTTTCGAATCTCGATGCGGCCCTGCGTGGCAACACGCGGGTGGAAATCCACAAGCTGCATCGTGCGCTGGGTGCAACCAGCATCTACGTCACGCACGATCAGGTCGAAGCCATGACATTGGCCGACCGCGTGGTCGTGCTGCGCGATGGATTGATCGAGCAGGTCGGCACGCCGATGGACCTGTACGACCGGCCTGCCAATCAGTTCGTCGCGCAGTTCATCGGCATGCCGTCGATGAACATGGTGGAGGCCAAGGCGATACCGAGCTTCTCTGCGCTGACAGGCGGCAGGCTGCCGCAGGATGGATTCCTTGGTGTGCGGCCCGAGGGCTTGCGCGTGCATCACGACGGGCACGGCGTCGGCGCGCAAGCTCGCGTGGAACTGGTCGAATCGCTCGGCGCCGACACGCTGATCCACATCGACGTCGGCGGCGTGCCTTTGGTGGCGCGCCAGAACGAGCGCACCGACCTGCAGGCGGGCGATCCGGTCAGCGTCGAACTCGATCCTTCCGTACTTCATTTCTTCAATCGCGAAGGCCGAACGGTCGCCGCCTGAGTTGCTTCCATGGCCCATCCCTCCCCTTCCGAATTCGCGGTGCTCCACCTCGGGCTCGGCTCCTTCCATCGCGCGCACCAGGCGGTGTACCTGCAGGCGCTGATCGATGCTGGCGACACGCGCTGGTCGCTCATTGGCGCGAATCTGCGGCCCGACATGGCCGACGTGGAAAACGCGCTGCGCGCCCAGGGCGGCCAGTACACGCTGGAAACCGTGTCGCCCGCCGGCGAATATCGCTACCAGCGCATCACGTCGATCCAGGAAGTGCTGGCCTATGACCCAGAGCTGCGCGAAGTCATCGCGCGTGGCGCTGAATCACGCACGCGGGTGATCTCGTTCACCGTGACCGAGGCCGGTTACTACCTCGATCCGATGGACAAGCTGGACTTCACTGCGCCGGATCTGGCGGCGGATCTCGATCGGGCTCGCAAGGGACATCCGGGCGCGACGATCTACGGCGCCATCTGCGCGATCCTGCGTGCGCGACGCGGCGCCAATTCGAGCGCGGTGACGCTGCTCAATTGCGACAACCTGCGCCACAACGGCGACCGCTTCCGCAAGGGACTGCTGGAATTCATCGAACAGGCGGGCCAGACCGATCTGGCCGATTGGGTCCGCACGCAAACGCGTTGCCCGAATGCGATGGTCGATCGCATCACGCCCCGACCCCCTCCAGAGCTGCGTCAGCGCGTGCTGCAAGCCAGCGGCTGGGACGACGCCGCGCCGGTCACCGGCGAGAGTTTCATCCAATGGGTGATCGAGGACGACTTCGTGAATGGCCGACCCGACTGGGGCCGCGTCGGCGTGCAGTTGGTCGATTCGGTCTCGCCTTATGAAGAAGCGAAGATCCGCATCCTCAACGCAAGCCATAGCTGCATCGCCTGGGCCGGAACGCTGCTGGGTCTGCAGTACATCCACGAAGGCACCCGCAACGCCGCGATACGGCGCATGGCTTTCGACTACGTAACGGACGACGTCATCCCCTGCCTGAACACGTCCGCGAATCCCAGTCCCGTCGACCTTCCGGCGTACCGCGACGTGGTGCTCGACCGCTTCGGTAATCCTGCAATACGAGACACCAACCAGCGCGTGGCGATGGACGGCTTCTCGAAGATCCCCGGCTTCATCGCACCGACGGTGCGCGAGCGCCTGGGGCGCGGCGAATCCATCGACAGCGTCGCCATGCTCCCTGCCCTTTTCCTCGCCTTCCTGCAACGCTGGCATGAAAAGACGCTGCCCTACGTCTACCAGGATCAGGGAATGGACGAAGCCGTAGCGCACGCCATCTGCGAAGCAGCCGATCCGGTCGCCGCGCTGAGCGCAGACCCCGCCTTGTGGGGCGATGCTGCCGGCGATGCCCGGCTGGTCGATGCCTTGCGCAAGGCTGCGATGCGTGTCGAGGCATTCATCAAGGGAGCCGGAAAATGACGGAGGCAACTGTGAGGACAGGAACCACAGGTCGACTCGCACAACGGCATGTGCTGATCACGGGTGCCGGCGGCGGCATCGGTCTGGCCATCGCCGAAGCCTGCCTTGCCCAGGGCGCCAAATGCACCTTGGCCGACAGGACGGCGCAGCCATCCGATGGTGTCCAGTCGCTTCGGCGGCGGCACCCGAATGCGCTCGCCTATGTCGAAGCCGATGTGACGGACATGCCTTCCGTTGGCGGCATGCTGTATGCGGCGCAGGCGGCGCACGGGCCGATCCATACGCTCGTCAACAACGCCGCACTGTTCGACATGGCACCGCTGTTGCAGAGCGACGAAGCCTCGTTCGACCGCCTCTTTGCGGTCAACGTCAAGGGCATGTTCTTCGTCATGCAGCGTGTTCTTCAGCACATGGTGGACGCGCAGACGCAAGGCGCGTCCGTGATCAACATGGCTTCGCAGGCAGGTCGTCGCGGCGAAGCGCTCGTCTCCCACTATTGCGCGACGAAGGCGGCGGTCATCAGCTACACGCAAAGCGCCGCGCTTGCGATGGCGCCACATGGCATCCGCGTCAATGCGATTTCGCCGGGCGTCGTCGACACGCCCATGTGGGCCCATGTCGATTCCCTCTTCGCCAAATACCAGAACCTCCAGCCCGGCGAGAAGAAGCGCCAGGTCGGGCTCGAAGTTCCCCTCGGGCGGATGGGGCGTCCGGACGATATCGCCGACGCCGCGGTATTTCTCGCGAGCGACGAGGCTCGCTACATCACGGCGCAAACGCTCAACGTCGACGGTGGTAATGTGATGAGCTGAGGCAAAGAGAAGGTCCGTTTCCATGACATCGGCGCGCCAAAGGCATCTGCCCCGCCATCGAGAGCCCGAACTCGAGCGCGACATCACGCGCTCGCCATCGCTGGGCTACGAGGCGCCGGAAGAAAGCGGCCTCGTGCGCTGCCTCGCGCACGGCTTTCCGAGCCCGCTGGTGCGCTGGCACTTTCATGAAGAGTACGAGCTTCATCTCATCACGGAGACTTCGGGCCGGGCCTTCGTCGGCGACTGGATCGGCCCTTTCCAGCCCGGTCATCTCGTGCTGTGCGGACCGCGGCTTCCTCACAACTGGATCTCGCTCGATGCGCCGGAAGGCGGCGCCATCGGACGCGACCGCGTCATCCAGTTTCGCCATGAGCCGATCGAACGCGCGGCAGCGGAGATTCCGGAGCTGCGCGAGACGCTGCAGTTGCTCGAACGCGCGCGCCACGGCGTCGAGTTCTTCGGCCTCGCGGACCGTGCGCTCGCGCACTGGAATGCAGTCAAGGCGGCACATGGCCTGCAGCGTCTGTCGCGCTTTCTCGAATACCTGGACGAACTCGTCCACTGCACGGATTACCGGCTGCTTTCGAACGTGCAGATGCAGGGTGTCGAGGGCGACGTGGAGGTCGACCAGATCAACATCATCGTCAACCGGATCACGTCCAACCTGGCCGATCCGATCGTCATGGCCGACATCGCCAGCGAACTCGGCATGAGCGAAAGCCGCTTCAGCCGCTTCTTCAAGCGCTCGACTGGCAACAGCTTCACGGACTTCGTGAACCGGGTCCGCATCAACAGCGCCTGCCACCTGCTGATGCAGACGGACCACTACGTGACCGACATCTGCTATCAGGTCGGCTTCAACAATGTCGCGAACTTCAACAGGCGCTTTCTCGAGATCAAGGGCATGACGCCGACCGAGTTCCGGCGCCAGAGCGACAGCCGTTTCGGCAGCATCGCTTGAAGGAAACGGCCGTGTACCTCGGGCTCGATCTCGGCACGTCGGAGCTGAAGGCGCTGCTGCTCGGCGCGGACCACCGCATCATTGCGCTCGCCCGCGCGCCGCTCACCGTGAGCCGGCCCTCACCGCTGTGGTCGGAGCAGTCGCCCGAGCAATGGTGGGAAGCCCTGGAGACGGTCATGGCGGCGCTGCGCCGGAGCAATGCAGAGTCGCTTGCTGCCGTTCGTGCCATGGGTCTTTCGGGCCAGATGCACGGCGCCGTCGCATTGGACGCGGCCGGCGAGGTTCTGCGGCCCGCCATTCTCTGGAACGACGGTCGCAGCGCAAAGCAGTGCGAAGCCCTCATGGCGCACGTGCCGCGCCTCACAAACATCGCCGGCAATCTTGCGATGCCCGGCTTCACCGCGCCCAAGCTGTTGTGGATGCGCGAGCACGAGCCGGAACTTTTCAAGCGCACCGCCTGCGTGCTGCTGCCCAAGGACTGGCTGCGCTTCAAGCTGAGCGGCACGCGCGCGAGCGATATGTCCGACGCGTCGGGCACGCTGTGGCTCGATATCGCCGCTCGCGACTGGTCGGACGAACTGCTCGCCGCCTGCGGACTCGGTCGACAGCACATGCCGGACCTGGTCGAAGGCAGCGAGATCGCCGGCAGGCTCAAGCCCGAGCTGGCTCGGCGATGGGGGCTCCCCGAAAACATTCCGCTCGCGGGCGGTGGCGGCGACAACGCAGCGAGTGCCGTGGGCATGGGGCTGGTGGAAGCGGGCCAAGGCTTCGTGTCGCTGGGCACATCCGGTGTCATCTTCGTGTGCGGAGACCACTTCGAGCCGAATCCGTCACAGGCCGTACACGCCTTCTGCCATGCCCTTCCGGGACGCTGGCACCAGATGTCCGTGATGCTGTCGGCGTCCAGCGCAGTGACTTGGGCTGCGCGCACATTCGGCCTGGGCAACGAGGCCGCGCTGCTGGCTGCCGCCGCAACGCTGAACGCCGCCGGCCGCGAGCACTCGCCTTTTTTTCTCCCCTATCTTTCCGGCGAGCGCTCGCCCCACAACGACACCCGCGCGCAAGGTGTGCTCTTCGGGCTGACGCACGCGCACGGACCGGCGGAGATTGCCTATGCAGTGGCGGAAGGCGTGAGCTTCGGGCTGCGGGACGGGCTGGACACCCTCGCGCGACCGGCCGGCGATCTGGTGCTGGTCGGCGGCGGTGCTCGCAGCGCGTGGTGGTCGCAGCTGCTGGCGGACATCCTCGAAGTGCCCCTTGCGGTCTGCGAAGGGGGCGAAGCCGGCGGAGCGATGGGCGCGGCACGACTGGCTTGGCTGGCGGATGGCGGGTCGGAAGCGGAAGTCTGCCGCCGTCCGCCGGTGCGGCAGAGATTCGAGCCAGATCCATCGAACGCAAGTGTCCTGACGACCCGCCATGCGCGCTTCAAGGCGCTGTACGCGGCCATGCGGCCGGCTTTTGGCTAGAGACTGCTGGAGACTGCTGGAGACTGCTGGAGACTGCTAGAGATTGCCGAGTTGTCCGAAGGACGTTCGCAGACCGGCATAGTCGGTCGGGCCATTGCTTTCGGGCGGATTGCCCGTGGCCGACAACCATGCGGCGATGCTCGGGAGGCGCCGCTCGAAGTAGAGATGCAGATGCGGCCAATTGCCGGCGTCGCTGTGGCCCTCGGTCATCTCCAATGCTTCCACAGCGATGGTGCGCAGGCTGCTCACCATGGCGAGCGAGCGGCCGTCCAGCATTTGCAGCGTCACTTCGCGGCCTTGCGAAAGCACCTCCTGGAGGATGCGGCGGTGCACTGTGTAGTCGGCCCAGCTGCGCTTGCCGCAGGCATCGCTCAGCTCACGAAAGACCCAGTGCATGTGGCTTGCAAAGATGGAAGCGACCTGGCCCGCCTGTCGCAGGTTCTGCCTGGATGCCGCCAATTGCAGCCGCACGGCCCAGAGAATGGCTGCGAGCACACCGAGCGTCTGCACCCAGGCGGCGATCTCGGCCGACGTGGAGGGCCGGTAGAACCAGCCCGCGGCCACCAACACAGCAATGCCGGCCGCGATGGCCGCTCCAAGTTTCCGCATGGTTTCCCCCTGATTCCAAGGCAGCCCGCTCAACTCCGCGGGCCGTCCTTGCCAAACATTTTTCGGATTGCTGCCACACCCGCGACCAAAGCATTGGAGTACGTGACCTGCGGCTCGCTTGCCGCCTCTATCGGCAGGTAAGAGAGCGTATCTTCGACGACACAGTCGGTCGCCTCCATCAACACCCAGTAGAACTCGCCTTCTTCGAGTTCCTGGACGGTAAGGGCGATATTTCGCAGTTGCGACATAGAGTTAGCGGCGACATCAAGTAAGCGGTTGATCCTATGCAACCGCCGCTGCAACGGCTAGTCACAATATCACGAATCGTCACAAATGTGACCATTAGTATGAATTTTGCACCTCTCGCGCCGCCCTCTTGAACGCGCGCATGACTTGACCAATGAGACGGCTAGGCTCAATGTTCGTAAATCCACCTTCAGGAGGAGACATGAAGCATTTCACGCTGGCACCGCACATGACCGCAGCCGTCGGGGGCGCGTTTTATCCTTCGGGCCATTCGTTCGTGATGTTTCCGCACGCAGCCGACGCGAGCCGCATTGGGCACCAACTCATCGACGAAGGCTTCAGTGGCGACGAGGTCTATCTGATTCCGCCACACGTCGTGCTGGAGCAGATCACGCCGACCGTCCGCGACACCGACAACCCGCTTCCTTCCGCCGGAACCGACGGGGCGACCGTCAGGGCCTATACCAAGCTTGCGCGCGAAGGCCACACGGCGCTGCTCGTTCGCACCAAGGACGAAGCCTCGGCGCAGCGGCTCATGATGCTCGTGCGCGAAGTGCCCTACTCGATTGCCCAGCGGTACAGGGCACTCGTGATCGAAGACCTCTGAAGGATCATGCGGCCGCGGCGTGCGAAAGCACTTCTCGAGCCATCGCTTGGGCAAGTTCGTGCTCGCCCAGGAACACCGTCGCGCAGGCCTCCTTCGCCAGCAGGTTGGCCTCGTCTTCATTGTGGCTGCGGATCACCGTCTGAATGGCCGGATTGAGGGTTCGTGCGGTTTCGATCATCTGCCGCACATTGATTGCATCGGCCGTGGCCACCACCAGGACACGCGCGCGAGCAATATGCGCCTGGACCAGCACGCCTGGATCGGAGGCGTCGCCCCAAACTGCCGCAATGCCCTGTTCGCGCAGCTTTTCGACCAGTTCCCGGTTCTGCTCGGCGACCACGAAAGGAACGTCGTGAGCGGCCAGGGCCGAGGCGATTCGCTTCCCGACGCGGCCGTATCCGACCAGCACGACCTGCCGTGACAGATAGCGCGCCGCCGTGCTGGTCGGCAGTTCGGCCAAAGGATCGTCCCGCGATTCCAGCCCGCGCGCGAAAGACGAATGAGCATGCAGCCACCTTTGCAGCGGAGCGATCAGGCTGAACCAGAGCGGATTGGTCGCGATCGAGATCAGCGCACCGGCAAGCAGCAGGCTCTGGCCCTCCATTGGCAGCAGCCCCAGCCGGGCACCCAGTGCGGCAAGGATGAACGAGAACTCGCCAATCTGCGCCAGGCTCGCGCTGACCGTGAGCGCGGTGCCCAGCGGATAGCGAAAGAGCAGCACCAGCGCGCAAGCGGCGACGGATTTGCCGACGACGATCACCAGCACCACTGCCAACACCTGCAAGGGACGCTCGACCAGCACAGCCGGATCGAACAACATCCCCACCGAAACGAAGAACAGCACCGCGAACGCATCGCGCAGCGGAAGCGATTCCTGGGCGGCACGGTGGCTGAACTCCGATTCGCGCATCACCATCCCCGCAAAGAAGGCGCCCAGCGCAAACGAGACGCCGAACAGCGAAGCCGATGCGAACGCAATGCCGACCGCGGCCGCGACGACGCAAAGCGTGAAGAGTTCGCGCGAACCGGTCCGGGTGACCTGCCACAGGAGCCACGGAAACACCCTGCGCCCGACGACCAGCATCAGTGCGACAAAGCCGCCGACCTGCAGCAGCGTGAGGCCCAGCGTCTGCCAGATAGGAAGGTTCTCGGCACCCGCATCGGCACCGCCGAGCGCCGTCGCCAAAGGTGGCAGCAGCACCAGCACGAGCACCATCGCCAGGTCTTCGACCACCAGCCAGCCGACGGCGATGCGGCCGGTGAAGGAATCGAGAAAGCCGAGGTTTTCAAGCGCACGCAGCAGGACCACCGTGCTGGCAACGGAAAGCGCCAGGCCGAAGACCAGGGCACCGCCAAGGCTCCATCCCCACCAAGTGGCCAAGGCGCCGCCGAGCAAGGTCGCCACGATCATCTGGAACAGCGCGCCCGGTAGTGCGATTTTTCGGACCGCGAGCAGATCGTCGAGCGAGAAATGCAGGCCCACTCCGAACATGAGCAGCATCACCCCGATTTCGGCGAGTTGCGCCGCGATCTCGGCATCGGCAACGAAGCCGGGGGTGAACGGGCCGATGATCACGCCCGCCAGCAGGTAGCCCACCAGCGCCGGCAATCGCAGGCGCGCCGCGAGAAAGCCGAGCAACAGCGCCAGGCCCAGGCCTGCCGCGACGGTGTTGATCAGTGAAACGCTATGGGGCATCGCCTTGCATTCTGCAAGAACGACGCCCGAAGCCGATTCAAGTGGCCATCTTTCCCGTACGGGCGTTGACCAGGTCTTCCGGTTCCTGCGCCTCGACCCAGGTCTCGTTGTTCAGGCCCGCCTTCAACCGCGCGGTATCGAGTTCGTCGGTCCACTTGGCGACCACGATGGTCGCAACGCCGTTGCCGATCAGGTTGGTGAGCGCTCTCGCCTCCGACATGAACCGATCGATGCCAAGGATCAGCGCCAGCCCCGCGACCGGCACGTGTCCCACCGCCGACAGCGTTGCAGCCAGCACGATGAAGCCGCTGCCGGTGACGCCCGCCGCGCCCTTCGAGGTCAGCAGCAGCACGGCCAGCAGGGTGATCTCCTGCATGAGGGTCATTGGCGTGTTGGTCGCCTGCGCGATGAAGACCGCCGCCATCGTGAGATAGATCGACGTGCCGTCGAGGTTGAACGAGTAGCCCGTGGGAATCACCAGGCCGACAGTTGTCTTGTTCGCGCCGAGGTTCTCCATCTTCTCCATCATGCGCGGCAGCACTGATTCGGAGGACGAAGTGCCAAGCACGATCAGCAGTTCTTCCTTGATGTACTTGATGAATTTCCAGATGCTGAAGCCGTGGAAGCGCGCAATCGCGCCCAGCACCACGAAGATGAACAGCAGGCACGTGAGATAGAACGTCCCCATCAGCTTGCCAAGCTGGAAGAGCGAGCCGATGCCGTACTTGCCGATCGTGAAGGCCATCGCGCCGAAAGCCCCGATGGGCGCCAGCTTCATGATGTAGCCGACGATCACGAAGAGCACGTGCGAGCCCTTCTCGATCACGTCGAAGACCAGAGTGCCGCGGCCGCCGAAGCGATGCAAGGCAAAGCCGAACAGCACCGCAATCAACAGCACCTGCAGGATTTCGCCCTTGGCGAATGCGTCCACGAGCGTGTTGGGGATGATGTGCATCAGGAAGTCGACCGTGCCTTCCATCTTGCCGGGTCCCGTGTACGCAGCCAGCGCACGCGTGTCGAGCGAAGCCGGATCGACATTCATGCCCACGCCCGGCTTCAGCACGTTCACCAGCACCAGCCCCACCACGAGCGCGATGCTGCTGACGACTTCGAAATAGAGCAAGGCGAGCCCGCCTGTCTTGCCCACCTTCTTCATGTCTTCCATGCCGGCGATGCCGACGACCACGGTGCAGAAGATGATCGGCGCGATCATCATCTTGATGAGCTTGATGAAGGCGTCTCCCAGCGGCTTCATCGTCTCGCCCACCGAGGGATAGAAGTGTCCGAGGATCACGCCGATGACCACCGCGGTGATCACCTGCGCATAGAGCGACTTGTAGATGGGCGGCTTTGCATGCGCCGGGGCGGCTGGGCTCATTTCTGGTCTCCTTGCTATAGGCCGTTTGAACGACTGACCGGGCGGCTATGACTGTAGCCGCGAAACACGTGGCCGCCCAGAAAGCAAAAGACCCGCCTGAGCGGGTCTCTTGCTGAATGGTCTGCGGCCAATCCTCAGTGCATGTGCAAACCGCCGTTGACCGAGAAGTCGGCCCCGGTGGAATAGCCGCCTTCGTCGGTCGCGAGCCACGCGATGATCGAGGCGATTTCGCTCGGTTCGCCCAGGCGCTTGACCGGGATGGTGGCGACGATCTTGTCCAGCACTTCCTGGCGGATGGCCTTGACCATGTCCGTGCCGATGTAGCCCGGGCTCACGGTGTTGACCGTCACGCCCTTGGCGGCGAGTTCCTGTGCCAGGGCCATGGTGAAACCATGCATTCCGGCCTTGGCGGCCGAGTAGTTGGTCTGGCCGGCCTGCCCCTTGGCGCCGTTGACCGAGCTGATGTTGATGATGCGGCCCCAACCCTTTTCGACCATGTCGCCCACCACCTGCTTGGTGACGTTGAACATGCTGTTGAGGTTGGTCTCGATCACCGAGCTCCAGTCCTCGGGCGTCATCTTCAGGAACATGCGGTCGCGGGTGATACCCGCGTTGTTCACGAGGACGTCGATGGTGCCGTGCTCCGCCTTGGCCTTGGTGAAGGCATCGACGGTGGATTCCCAGTCGCCGACATTGCCGACCGACGCGTGGAACTCATAGCCTTCGGCCTTCTGTTCCGCGAGCCATTTGCCGAAGTCCCTTGTGGGGCCGCAGCCCGCGATGACGGTGAAACCGTCCTTGTGAAGGCGCTGGCAAATGGCCGTTCCAATGCCTCCCATGCCTCCGGTGACGTATGCGACTTTTTTGCTCATAAGAGTGTTCCTTGGTGTGTGCATGCCTGGACGGCGGGATCACTGTAGCGAAGTTTCCCACCAACACTCGATCAGGAAAACACTGAGCCTTCTTTGCAACGGGGTGTCACAAGACGTCCATATACTGAATCGATGTCTTCCATCGCGTTGATCGACATCGCCAAATCGTGGGGCGACACCACCGCCCTGCATGCGGTCAATCTGAATATCGAGCCTGGCTCGTTCTGTGTGCTGCTCGGTCCGTCCGGCTGCGGCAAGTCGACGACCCTGCGCATCGTCGCCGGGCTGGAGACCGCCACGGGCGGACGCGTGCTGATCGACGGCCACGACGTCACGGCCCTGCCCCCGGCAAAGCGCGGGATCGCCATGGTGTTCCAGAACTACGCGCTCTTTCCGCACCTGAGCGTGGCGGACAACATCACCTTCGGACTTTCGGTGCGCAAGACACCGCAGTCCAAGCAGACTGAACGGCTGCGGCACGCGGCGGACTTGCTTGGGCTGGCCGAGCTGCTCGATCGCAAGCCTTCTCAGCTTTCGGGGGGCCAGCAACAGCGCGTGGCGCTCGGCCGCGCGCTGGTGGCGCAAGCCAAGGTGTGCCTGATGGACGAGCCGCTGTCCAACCTGGACGCACAGCTTCGCCAGGAGATGCGCCGCGAATTGCGGGATCTGCAGCGGCAACTCGGGCTCACGGTGATCTACGTCACCCATGACCAGGCGGAGGCAATGAGCATGGCCGACCAGGTCGTGCTGCTCAACCGCGGCCATGTCGAGCAGACCGGGGCCCCGCGCGACCTTTATGCGCAGCCAGCGACCACGTTTTCCGCCCGGTTCATCGGCACCCCGCCGATGAACCTGATCGCGCTGGGAGACGGTTGCATCGCGGGGAGCGACACCAAGGTGGGCCTGAAGGCCGCAACACTCGGCGTTCGGCCGGAAGCCATCTCGCTCGATCCGGATGGCATCGGCGCCACCGTGGAAAGTGTGGAATACCTGGGTGCAGACCTCGTTCTGCGCTGTCGGATAGGCACCGAGATGCTCCTGGTTCGCACGGACGGGCGGCACCTTGCCGAGCCGGGTCAGCGCGTGGGCCTGCGCTGGGCCGGCGAGGACGCCCACGGCTTCGACACGGCCGGGCGACGCATCGATTGACTGAGCCAACCATTGCACCACCCGACGATTCAACGAAGGAAAAGAAGACCATGCAACGCAAGACTTTCATCAAGACGCTCGCAGTCCCCTTTCTGGCGGCCAGCGGCCTTTTTGCAGCCACTTCCGGGCTGCTGCATGCGCAGACACCGGTAGAACTCCAGTTCTACTACCCCGTCGCGGTGGGCGGCCCCATTGCCAAGACCATCGACGGCTTCGCGGCCGGTTTCATGAAGGAAAACCCCGGTGTGAAGGTCTCGCCGATCTACGCCGGCACCTACCAGGAAACCATCGTCAAGGCGCTGACCGCGCACAAGTCCGGCACGCCGCCGGTCACGTCGGTGCTGCTGTCGACCGACATGTTCACGCTGATCGACGAAGACGCCATCGTTCCTTTCGACGACTTCATCAAAACAGCGGACGACAAAGCGTGGCTCGGCGGCTTCTACAAGGCCTTCATGATGAACAGCCAGACCGGCGGAAAAACCTGGGGCATTCCGTTCCAGCGTTCGACCGTCGTGATGTACTGGAACAAGGAAGCTTTCAAGGAAGCCGGCCTCGACCCCAACAAACCGCCGACGAACTGGGCCGAACTCAAGGAGGCGGCAGCCAAGCTGACGAAGAAGGACGCGAGCGGAAAGGTCACGCAATGGGGCGTGCAGATTCCGTCGAGCGGCTTTCCCTATTGGCTCTTCCAGACGCTGACCACGCCCAACGATGCGATTCTGGCGAACGAGGCCGGCACCGCCGTCAAGTTCGACGACCCGAAGGTCATCGAAGCGCTGCAGTACTGGGTTGATCTCGGCAAGGCGGGTGTTCACCCGCCGGGGGTGGTCGAGTGGGGCACGACGCCCAAGGACTTCTTCGAGAAAAAGGCCGCCATCATCTTCACGACCACGGGCAATCTCACCAACATCAAGGCCAACGCCAAGTTCGACTTTGGTGTCGGCATGATCCCCGGCAACCGCCGCAAGGGCTCGCCGACGGGCGGGGGCAATTTCTACATCTTCAAGAAGTCGACACCCGCACAGCAAGAAGCGGCCTTCAAGTTCATCAAGTGGATTACCCAACCTGAACGCGCCGCCCAATGGAGCATCGACACTGGCTACGTTGCCGTCTCGCCAGCCGCCTACGAAACCGACGCCTTGCGCAAATATGGTCGCGACTTCCCGGCCGCGCTGGTGGCCCGCGATCAGCTGCCGGTGTCCGTTGCCGAGTTCTCCACGCACGACAACCAGCGCGTGACCAAGGCCCTCAATGACGGACTGCAGGCGGCATTGACCGGCACGAAGACGCCGGCTCAAGCCATGCAGGACGCTCAAAAAGAGGCCGACCGCATCCTGCGCTCATTCAAGTAAGCATCAGACCCAGCAGATGGCCAGCCAAAGCATCGCCGCAGGGAGTACCGCATCGCGCAACGCCATTCACGCGTGGCTGATGCTGCTGCCGGCGCTGGTGCTGCTGGTCGCCTTCACGCATTGGCCGGCCGTCTCGACGCTGATCGACAGCTTCTTCTCGACACCCAAGGGTAATCGTCCGGGCGTGTGGGTCGGGCTCGAGAACTATGCGGTGATGGTCGACGACCCGGTGTTCTGGAAGGCCGTGCGCAACAACCTGTGGTTCGCCGGAGCAACCATACCGCTGTCGATCGGGCTGGCGCTCGTCATGGCGTTGTGGGTCAACGAGCGCATCGCGGGCCGTGCCTTCTTGCGTATGGCGTACTTCACGCCGACGGTGCTGCCGATGATCGCCGTGGCCAACATCTGGCTCTTTTTCTACACGCCGCAGTACGGCCTGCTCGAACAGATCACCGGCGCGCTCGGCCTGCCGTCGCACAACTGGCTGGGCAGCCCTTCGACGGCGCTTGGCGCAGTCACGCTCGTGGCGATCTGGAAGGAAGCCGGCTTCTTCATGATCTTCTACCTGGCCGCACTGCAGACCCTCAACCCGAGCCTGCGCGAAGCGGCTGCCATCGAAGGCGCCAGCCGCTGGTACTTCTTCAGACGCGTGCAATGGCCGCTCCTGATGCCGACCACGCTCTTCGTCCTGGTCAACGCTTTCATCAATGCGTTTCGAATGGTCGACCACCTCTTCGTGCTGACGCGCGGCGGGCCCGACAACGCGTCCATCCTGCTGCTTTATCACTTGTACGAGGTGGGGTTCAGCTTCTGGGACACGGCGTATGCGTCGGCGATCACCGTGGTGCTGGTGGTGGTGCTCGCCGGGATCGCGCTCTTCCAGTTCTTCGTGCTGGACAAAAGAGTCCACTACAAATGAAAGCCGCCGTCAAAGCGCAGCGGTTGGCGTTCAATGAGCCGACGTGGCTGGACACCGTGGCGGCCTGGATGCTGGCGCTGCTGTGGATCTTGCCGCTCGCCTATGCCGTGTGGACGGCCTTTCATCCCGCTGAATACTCGACGCGCTTCGCCCTCGCTGCGCCGCTCACGCTGGACAACTTCAGGCGCGCCTGGGAAGCCGCGCCCTTTGCCCGCTATTTCCTCAACACCACGCTGCTCGTCGCGATGGTGCTCGCGGTGCAAGTGGTGCTGGGCACGCTTGCCGCATTCGCCTTTGCCCGCTATGAGTTCAAGGGCCGGGGTGTCGCCTTCGCGCTCGTGCTGGTGCAGCTGATGATCATGCCGGACATCCTCGTGGTCGAAAACTACAAGACCATGGCCCGGCTCGGACTCGTCGACACCTTGGTGGCCATTGGGCTTCCCTACTTCGCGTCTGCCTTCGCGATCTTCTTGCTTCGGCAGACTTTCCTCGGCATCCCCAAAGAGCTGGACGAAGCTGCGCGCGTCGAAGGCGCGAGCGCCATGCAGACCTTGTGGCGCATCTACGTGCCGCTCGCGAAACCCGTCTACACCGCCTTCGCACTGGTCTCGATCAGCTTTCACTGGAACAACTTCCTCTGGCCGCTGATCATCACCAACAGCGTCAACGCCCGGCCGCTGACGGTGGGCTTGCAGGTGTTCTCCTCGGTAGACCAAGGCGTCGACTGGTCCGTGATTACCGCGGCGACATTGATGACATCCGCGCCATTGCTGATTGCTTTCTTGCTCTTTCAGCGACAGTTCGTCCAGAGCTTCATGAGGGCTGGCATCAAATGAAACTGGTGACATGGAATACCCAATGGTGCTGCGGGCTGGATGGGGTCGTGAGCCCCGAACGCATCATCGAAGCCGCGCGCGCGATGGGCGACTTCGACGTGCTGTGCCTGCAGGAAATCGCTTCCGGATTCGGCGAGATGCCGGGCCGGCCCGGCGACCAGCCGGCGGAGATCCAGGCCCTGCTTCCCGGCTTCCAGGTCTTCTTCGGTGCTGCCGTGGATGAGTTCGATGCCGACGGCCGGCGCCAGCGCTTCGGCAACCTGATCGCGACCCGCTTGCCGGTGTCTCGCGTCCAGCACCATGCGCTGCCATGGCCCGCCGATCCCAGCGTCACCAGCATGCCGCGCATGTGCAGCGTCGTCACGCTGAGCAGCCCTGAACTCGGCGCCTTGCGCGTGATGACCACGCACCTGGAGTACTACTCTGCCTCGCAGCGCCTCGCGCAAGCCCGGGCGCTGCGTGATCTGCACGCGCAAGCCTGCGAGCAGGCCGCGGCGCCGCCCGTTGCCGAGTATCGCGGCTCGCCGTTTCAGCCCAAGCTGCACACGCCGCAGGCCATTCTTTGCGGCGACTTCAACATGGCAGCCTCGGACCCCGCCTATGAGGCGATCCAGGAACCCTTCACCGATCCGGCGTTGGCTGCCGGCGGCACGCCCGACAGGCGTCTGCAGGATGCTTGGCCGCTGGCCCATCCCGATCGTCCGCACGACGCGACCTTTCGGCTCTTCGACCGCACCTACGGCCCTGATCCGATCGCCTGCGATTTCGTGTTCGTGAGCAACGCCCTGGCGCCGCGCGTGCGGCGCGTAGAGGTCGATCTGCGGACGAAGGTATCCGACCATCAGCCGGTGCTGATCGAACTCTCCGACTAGCGGGCCTTGGCGCTGAGTTCCAGTCATTCGCCCTGGATGCCCGCCTCCTGGATTACCTTGCCCCATTGGGCGACCTCGGCCTCCAGGTGCCGACGCAAGGCTTCGGGCGTCACCTTGTCCATCGGCACGATTTCCGAACTCAGGTCGGCAAGGCGCTCCTTGACACTGTCGTCCTGCAACGCGACGCGCAGGGCGGCGTTGAGCTTTTTGATTGCGGCGGGCGGCGTGCCCTTGGGCGCATAGATGCCGTGCCATACGCGCACGTCGAAGCCTTTGAGGCCCTGCTCGTCGAGCGTCGGGATGTCGGGCATGCTCGACAGGCGCGTCGGCGTGGTCACGCCGAATACCTTCACGCGATTTCCTTGCTTGATGACGGGCGCGGTCTGCGTGGTCTGGTCGCACAGCAGATCCACCTGCCCGCCCATCAGATCGTTGAGCGCCGGACCAGCGCCCTTGTAGGGCACCGTCGTGAGTTCGACGCCAATCTGGCGCGTGAACAGTAGACCGCAAAGCTGCGACACCGCGCCGACGCCGGCATTGGCAAGGGACACCTTGTCCTTGTTCGCCTTCACGTAGGCGAGCAGTTCCTGGAAGTTGTTGGCGGGAAAGTCCTTGCGCGACAGCAGCGTCATCGGCACATCGAGGACCTGCCCGACGTATTCGAAGTCCTTGAGCGGGTCGTACGCCAGCTTCCTGTAGAGCGCCGGTGCGGTCGCCACGCCCATGTGGTGGATGAGGATCGTGTAGCCGTTGGGCGCGGCTCTCGCCACGCGTGCCGGCGCGATGGTGCCGCCCGCGCCGACGGTGTTTTCAACCACGACTGTCTGCCCGAGCGACTTGCCCATCGGGATCGCGAGCATGCGCGCAACCACGTCGGTGGGCCCGCCCGCCGAATAAGGCACGACCATCGTGACGGGCTTCTCGGGCCAGTTGGATTGCGCGACCGCGGGTGCCTGCAATGCCAGCAGGCCAGCCGCCAGACCTGTCCAGATCGTGGCATTCAGACCCATTGTGATTTTTCTCATGTCGCCTCTTTGACGGATGGTAATTGGAGCCTCATCGTCATTGCTGAGATGCAGACGCGCAATCAGGAATTGCGAAGGAGGGGCTTCTGTTTTGCCTAACAACTGGCCAAAAGTTTGCTCGATGCAATGCGTTCAGGCTATAGCGGAGGCGTGCATAGAATGCGATAAAAATTTCTATGCACAGGGAGGAAAAGGTGAATCGATTCATCGGGGTCGGCCACAGCCTGGCCGGCCGAAGTCTTCTTCGGGAGCTTCAAACAATTTTCAGAGTTGGCCCGCGAACTTCGCGCTTTGCGGCTTCCGTTGACCTGATTAATTTTGACAATTCGAACAAATTGGCAACGGGCTTTCTGGCTCGCGCCCTCGCTTGTTTTTTGGTCGGACTTGCGCTCGGCGCCTGTTCATCGACGACCGACAAAGCCGTACTTCATCCGCAGAAAGAAACCATGTCCAGTTCAGTTTTCACAGAGGCGCCTCGGCTTGACGCGCCTGAAGTGCTGCGCCGACTGCTGGCGCTCATCGATAGCGTGCGTGAGCCGCAAGACCTGACCATCGAGCGGGTCGCGCAGTTCACTGGGTTTCCGATGAAGCCCTTCTCTGACAAGCCCGCTAACGACACATATGTGATATCTCAGCTACTCACGGAGAACTGGCGGTACAGATATCTCTGGGGGCCAAACGGCGCAACACATCTTGCCGAATTGGGCTTGGCGTTCTACAAAAGACACTCCGACCAGCATCCTCCCAAGACGGACATCTGCCAGTTGGACGCGGCGCAGTTCCACGAAGCGCTCCTCCAGATGGGCTATCGGCATGTCGGCAGCACTCGTCGTGAAAGTCCCGCCAAGCAATACGAACGCGGAGTGGTCGAAGTAGAAATCGGAATCGTCGGGGAGAGCGACGAGAGCCTTGAAAAGATTTCGCATGACTGCATCAAGAGAGTGTCCATTGGCTTCGTGGTGAAAGATGTGGACTTGGAGGCAATGCAGTGAGCGCCATCAGCCCCCAACTCGACCGCATGATCCGAGAAGTCGGTGACCCGACATCAGCGTCCTATCGAAACCTGCGCGCAGTCATCGAGGAATCGCCGGTGTTGATGCGGCAGATAAACGACGCCGTCGCGCAAGGTCATTTGAAACACTTCGCCTTCATGCCCGAAGGCGAGAGCGCGGGAGCCAGCTACTGGCCCGACACACAAACCATCAATCTGAAGCACAGCGATCTCTTGAATCTCAGGCAAAGAGATTCGCTTACCTTCCTCCTGGGGCATGAAATACAGCATGGCATCAACCGTGAGCGCACGAGGCAAGGTCTCCAACAGTTCGACGCCGATGTCAAGAGCGTCGTTGAAAGCGGTCAGGCAGTCCATGACTACAGCACGCCGTTGGATCAGATGCTGGCGATCAACCGGAACGATGAAGCAAGTGCGCATATTGCCGGTTGGAACGCCTTGGTCAGCCGAGTGAAGCAAGGGGACCCAGAAGCCAATTTGTCCGACCTTGACAAACTGGCGAAGTACGTCGGATATGTGAACGACTTTGTCGAGAGCCAGGAAATCGACGGGCACCTATACACCACTGCGAAGGATGGCTTCACCCTCAACGCTGATCTTTCCATCACCCCAAACTCCCGCAACATCGAAGCCGCCGCAAAACACTTCTTCGACAAGAAGCCAGACGACACCCGACTCGGCCACCACGGCAATTCCGACTACGCCAACTACTACGCCGCCGGACTCGTCGGCTCCGTATGCCGCTATGAAATGCTCAACCCCGCTTTGGCCGGCAAGCTGCAGTTGGACATGCGCGGGCTCAAGCTCGACGAGAAACTGCTGGAGCAAAACGGCATCTGGCTCGGCGCACCAGCCGCCCGCTGCGCCTACCAAGACACACGGGCGCCGCATGTCGCAGAGCATTTCGATCACACGGCTGACAGCCATCAGCACGTCCCGATCCACGGCCTTCCGGCGCCGAGGCAACTGCAGCTGAGCAAGCTGGACCACCCCGAGCACCCGGCTCACAAACTATTCAGCGAGGCGCAGGCCGGCGTGCATCTGCTCGATGCGAAGGTGGGCCGCACCCCCGATCGGCAGAGTGACCAGCTCGCCTCCGCCCTCGCCATGGCCGCGCGCACCCATGGGATCAACCGCATCGACCACGTCGTGCTGAGCACTGACGCCTCCAAAGTGTTCGCGGTCCAAGGCGCGCTGGACTCGGCTCTCAAACGAATTGCCGGTGTGCCGACGGTCGAAAGCCTGAACACGCCGATTTCGCAGAGCACCCAGGCTTGGGAACAAGCCATGGAACGAGATCAGCAACAGGTTCAGGAGCGCACGCTGGAACAGCCACACACCATGCAGCGACAAGCGCGGGCAATGAGTCTCTGAGCCAAAAAAATTCTGCGCAGGGAGGAAACAGGTGATTCAACAAATCGCCATCGGCCACGGCATTGCTGGCCGAAGGCTCCGATCGATTTTCAGAGTCGGCCCGCGAACTTCGCGCTTTGCGGCTTCCGTCGATCTGATCAATTTTGACAATTCGAACAAATTGGCAGCGGGCTTTCTGGCCCGCGGCCTCGCTTGCTTTTTGGTCGGACTTGCGCTCGGTGCCTGTTCATCGACGACCGACAAAGCCGTTGTTCATCCGCAGGAAAAAAACATGTCCAGTTCAGCTTCCACAGAGGCGCCTCGGCTCGACGCGCCTGAAGTGCTGCGCAGATTGTTGGCGCTCGTCGACAGCGTGCATCAGCCGCAAGACCTGACCAGGGAACGGGTAGCGCAGTTCAGTGGAATTTCCATGCAGCCCTCTTCGGGCAAACCCCCCAACGTGGTTTACTCGATTTCCCAGCCGCTGACGGAAAATTTTTGGCATCGCTACGTTTGGAGGCCAAACAATGCGACGCATCTTCCGCGGCTTGGATTGGCGTTTTACGAGACCGCAAAGATTGGGGGCGCCAGCCCGCCCATGACCGAAATCTGCCAACTCGACGCAGCGCAATTTCAAGATGCGCTGCTCAAGCTGGGCTACCGGCATGTAGGCAACACTCGCCGCGCTAGTGACTCCAGGCAATATCGGCGTGGACATGTCGAAGTAGAGATTGGAATGTATGGGGAGAGTGGCGAAAGCCTGGAGAAAATTTCACATCGATGCATCCATAGAGTCTCCGTCGGCTTCCTTGTGGAATACATGGACGTGGGGGCGATGTGATGAACGCAAACAACCCGCGGCTTGATCGAGTGCTTCGTGAAGTCGGAGACCCCACGTCGTCCGCCTATGGAAATCTTCGCGCTGTCGTTGAGAAATCGCCGGCCTTGATGCTTCAAATGAACAACGCGGCCGCGCAGGGAAAAAATTCTGCGCCGGAAGGAAACAGGTGATTCAGCAAATCGCCATCGGCCACGGCATCGCTGGCCGATGGCTTCGATCGATTTTCAGAGTCGGGACGCGAACTTCGCGCTTCGCTGCTTCCGTCGACCTGATTGTTTTTGACAATTCGAACAAGTTGGCAACGGGCTTTCTGGCTCGCGGCCTCGCTTGTTTGTCGGTTGGACTTGCGCTCGGTGCCTGTTCATCGACGACCGACAAAGCCGTTGTTCATCCGCAGGAAAAAAACATGTCCAGTTCAGCTTCCACAGAGGCGCCTCGGCTCGATGCGCCTGAAGTATTGCGTCGACTGCTGGCGATCATCGACAGTGTGCATCAGCCACAAGACTTGACCAGGGAACGGGTAGCGCAGTTCAGTGGAATTGCCATGCAGCCCTCTTCGGGCAGACCCCCAAACATGGTTTACTCGATCTCCCAGCCGCTGACGGAAAACTGGTGGTATCGCTACGTCTTGGGGCCAAACAATGCGACGCATCTTCCGGGTCTGGGTTTAGCGTTCTACCAAACGACAAGACATCCGGATCGCCCTCCAATGACAGAAGTCTGCCAACTGGATGCGGCGCAATTTCATGAGGCCATAGTCGCGACCGGCTACCGTCACGTCAGCAGCACTCGACACGAGAGTCCCGCCAAACAGTACCAACGCGGCACGGTCGAAGTCGAAGTCGCTATGGTCGGCGAGAGCGGCGAGAGCCTTGAAAAGATTTCGCATGATTGCATCAAGAGAGTCTCTATCGGTTTTATCGTGAGGTACATGGACCTGGGAGCGCCGCGATGAGCGTTATCGACCCCCGGCTCGACCAATTGATGCGCGGAATCGGTGATCCAACGTCGCCCGCTTACCAAAACCTTCGTGCCGTCATTGAAGGATCGCCCGCACTGATGAAGCAGATGAACGATGCAGTCTCGCGCGGTCATCTGAAGCGTTTCGCCGTCATGGCCGTAAGCGAGAACGCCGGAGCCAGCTACAGTTCGGACACAAAAACCATCAATCTAAAGCTCGACGATCTGCTCGATGCCACAAAGCGCAATAGGCTCACGTTTCTCATGGGCCATGAAGTTCAGCACGGCATGAATCGAGAGCGCACCAGAAACGGTCTGGAACAATTCGACCGCAGCGTCCAGCGCGAGCTAGGAAGTGGCCAGTCCGTCCATGACTACAGTCGTGCGCTCGAACAGATGCTCTCAATTAATCGCCATGACGAAGCCAGCGCGCACATTGCTGGCTGGAACGCATTGGTCAGCAGACTCAAGCACGGCAATGCAGAATTTGATCTTTCGGACATGGACGAACTAGCGATAGAGGTGGGCTACGTCAATGATTTTGTTGATACGCAACGAATCGAAGGTCGCCTGCGGATCTCTTTGAAGGCGGGATTCACGCTCAACCCTGACCTGTCGATCACCCCCGACTCCCACAACATCGAAGCCGCCGCAAAACACTTTTTCGACAAGAGGCCAGACGACACCCGACTCGGCCACCACGGAAATTCCGACTACGCCAACTATTACGCCGCCGGGCTCGTCGGCTCAGTGTGCCGCTATGAAATGCTCAACCCCGCTTTGGCCGGCAAGCTGCAGTTGGACATGCGCGGGCTCAAGCTCAACGAGAAACTGCTGGAGCAAAACGGCATCTGGCTCGGCGCACCCGCCGCTCGTTGCCCCTACCAAGACACACGGGCGCCGCATGTCGCAGAGCATTTCGATCACACGGCTGACAGCCATCAGCACGTCCCGATCCACGGTCTTCCGACGCCGAGGCAACTGCAGCTGACACAGCTGACCCAGCTGGACCACCCCGAGCACCCGGCTCACAAACTATTCACCGAGGCACAAGCCGGCGTGCATCTGCTCGATGCGAAGGTGGGCCGCACCCCCGATCGGCAGAGTGACCGGCTCGCCTCCGCCCTCGTCGTGGCCGCGCGCACCCATGGGATCAACCGCATCGACCACGTCGTGCTGAGCACTGACGCCTCCAAGGTGTTCGCGGTCCAAGGCGCGCTGGACTCGGCTCTCAAACGAATTGCCGGTGTGCCGACGGTCGAAAGCCTGAACACGCCCATTTCTCAGAGCACTCAGGCTTGGGAGCAAGCCATGGAGCGAGATCAGCAACAAGTTCAAGAGCGCACGCTGGAACAGCCACTCACCATGCTGCGACAAGCGCGGGCAATGAGCCTCTAGGCGAAAAAGCCCGACTACATCACGCCAAAGGTCGCCAGCGCCTCGCAGGCACTCATGCCATCCTTGATCGCATCCGCCACCTTGTTTTCGGTGCGCACCTTGTCCAGTGCCTTTGCCACGGCTTCCGCCTCGACCGCGCGCGGAATCACCAGCACACCCTCGCGATCACCGAACAGCAAATCGCCCGGTGCAATACGTACGCCGTCGATCTCGATCGTGCAGCGATAGTCGATCACCTGCCCCCGCACTCCCTGGTCCTGCGCATAAGTGCCTCGGCAAAACACATTGAACCCGAGACGCTCGATTTCATTGGCGTCGCGCACGTAGCCGTCAAGAATGGCGCCCGCGGCCTTGAGGTGCTGCGCCCGCGTCGACATCAAGCCGCCCCAGAGCGCATAGCGCAACGAGGCGCCCGTGGCGATATAGATTTCGCCCGCCTTCAGATCGTCGAGCGCCTCGAGCATCAGTCCGAAGGGCTTGCCCGACAGCGGCCCGGCCGATCGATTGCCGTCATTGATGACGTCCGCCTCGAGCACCGGCATTGCACGCCCGACGATGCGCATCGTCTTCTCCAGCGGCGCGATGCCCGCGGGAAGAAACTGGTGCTGATAGCCCATCGTGTCGAGCACATCACCTACCGCAGCAACGAAGAGTTCGTCGCGGATTTGCTGGAACAGGGCGTGGTCGCTGTCGTTCATCGTCTTTCCTTGTGGTTCAAATCGGAAATGAAAAAAGCCGCGCCCTGGGACGCGGCTTGTTGTTGTCCAACGCAATCGCGCTCAACGCTCAATCGTCAGGGCAACCCCCATGCCACCGCCGATGCACAGCGACGCAATGCCCTTCTTGGCGTTCTGCCGCTGCATCTCGTGCAGCAAGGTCACCAAGATGCGGCAACCGGACGCACCGATCGGATGGCCGATCGCGATCGCACCGCCGTTCACGTTGACCTTGTTCACGTCCCAGCCCATTTCGCGATTCACGGCGCAGGCTTGCGCAGCAAAGGCTTCGTTGATTTCGAGCACGTCCAGGTCCTGGGGCTTCCAGCCCGCGCGCTGCAACGCCTTCTGCGATGCCGGCACGGGTCCCATGCCCATGAATGCAGGATCGAGGCCGGTGCTCGCGTAGCTGGCAATGCGGCCAAGCGGCTTGAGCCCGAGCGCCGCGGCCTTCTTGGCGGTCATCACCATCACCGCGGCAGCGCCGTCGTTCAGGCCGGAAGCGTTGCCGGCCGTCACACCACCCGCCTTGTCGAAGGCGGGGCGCAGGCCCGCGAGCCCTTCGGCACTGGTCTTGCGATTGATGAACTCATCCTTGTCGAAGACGATCGGGTCGCCCTTCTTCTGCGGGATGTTGACGGCGACGATCTCGTCCTTGAACTTGCCGGCGTCCTGCGCAGCGGCGGCCTTGGTCTGGCTGCCCAGTGCGAGTTCATCCTGGGCGGAGCGGCTGATGTCGTATTTCTTGGCGACGTTCTCGGCGGTGATGCCCATGTGGTACTGGTTGTACACGTCCCACAGGCCGTCGATGATCATCGAATCGACCAGCTTCCAGTCGCCCATGCGCTGGCCGTTGCGCGAATTGGGCAGCACGTGCGGCGCGAGGCTCATGCTTTCCTGCCCGCCGGCAACGACGATTTCGCTGTCGCCGGTGGCCACGGCCTGTGCGGCCAGCATCACTGCCTTGAGCCCCGAACCGCAAACGGCATTGATCGTGAGCGCCGGAACCGAATTGACGATGCCGCTCTTCAGCAGCGCCTGGCGCGCGGGATTCTGTCCGCTGCCCGCCGTCAGGACCTGGCCCATGATGACTTCGCCGATCTGGTCATTGCCGACCTTGGCGCGCGCGAGCACTTCCTTGATCACGAGCGCGCCCAATTCCGTCGCAGGAATGTTGGCCAGCGAGCCGCCAAACTTGCCGACGGCCGTGCGTGCGGCTGAAACGATGACGATGTCTTCCATGATGTGCTCTCCGATGCGTGGATTGAAATGACAGTTGAAATGACGGGAAAGGGGCGGTTCAGGCTTTTGCTTTGACGTAGCGACCCGGCGCCGGCTCCAGCGCCTTGTAGGCGGTGCCCTTGCCGTAGGTCTTGGGGGCAGGGATCTGCTTGCCCGCATGGGTCTTGAGCCAGTTGGACCAGTCGGTCCACCAGCTTCCGGGGTGTTCGGTCGCGCCGCTCAGCCACTCGGCTTGCGTCTTGGGCAGCTTGCCGTCTTCGCGGATCCAGTGGCTTCGCTTCTTCTTCGCCGGTGGATTGATGACGCCGGCAATATGGCCGGACGCCCCCATCACGAAGCGCTTCTTGCCCTGCAGGAGTTGCGTCGACGCATAGGCTCCGCCGATCGGCACGATGTGGTCTTCACGCGAGCCGTAGATGTAGACCGGCGCATCGATCGCACCAAGGTCCACCTTCTCGCCCGCCACGGTCACTGCACCGGGCACTGCCAGTTTGTTCTCGTGATAGGTGTTGCGCAGGTACCAGCAGTACATCGGTCCCGGGAGGTTGGTCGCGTCGCTGTTCCAGTAAAGCAGGTCGAACGGAGGCGGCGTTTCGCCCTTCAGGTAGTTGCCGACGACGTAGTTCCAGACTAGGTCGTTGGGCCGCAGAAAGCTGAAGGTCGACGCGAGTTCGCCACCTTGCAGCAGCCCGCCCTTCCCCATCTGCATTTCGCGGAACTGCACGAAAGGCTCGTCGATGAAGATGTCGAGCACGCCGGTGTCGGTGAAATCCAGCAAAGTCGTCAGCAACGTCACTGAAGATGCCGGCTGTTCGCCACGCGCAGCGAGCACAGCCAGCGCCGTACTCAGGATGGTGCCGCCGACGCAGAAGCCGAGCGTGTCGATCTTTCCACCCTTCTTGTCCTGGCCGGTGATTTCCTGCGCGACGTGGATCGCCTTGACGGCGCCGTCCTCCACGTACTGGTCCCACGTGTATTGCGCCATCGATGGATCCGGATTGCGCCAACTGACGACGAACACGCGATGCCCCTGCTCCACCGCATAGCGGATCAGCGAATTCTCGGGCTGCAGGTCGAGGATGTAGAACTTGTTGATGCAAGGCGGCACGAGCAGCAGAGGCCGTTCATACACCTTGGCCGTGAGCGGCTTGTATTCGAGCAGTTGGAAGAGATTGTTCTCGAAAACGACCGCGCCCTCGGTGGTGCCGACATTGCGGCCCACTTCGAACGCGCTTTCATCCGTCATGCTCAGGTGGCCCTGCTGCACGTCGTGGAGAAGGTTCTGGATCCCCTTCGCGATGCTCTCACCGTGCGTTTCGATGGCCTTCTTCTGGGCCTCGGCGTTGAATGCAAGGTAATTGCTCGGCGACGAAGCCGCCATCCACTGCTCCACCGCGAAGCGTAGGCGGGCGCGAGTCTTGGCATCGGCTTCGACCGCCTCGGCCATACTGAGGAGCGTCCGCGCGTTCAACAGGTAAACAGCTGCGGCAAACGATGAAACCGGATTGCTGCCCCACGCTTCGCTGGCGAAACGCTTGTCCGTTGCCGACCGGCTGGCCATGTCCTGACGCCAAAGCTCCGTGGCTTCGCTGATGTACTGCTGCTGCAGTTCCTGGAGTTTCTCGGTGGAAAGGAAGAGTTTCGGGAGATCCCAGGGCGCGTGGTGCCCGTCGCCCTGGATGCCCTGCGTGGCTTGGGCGCCCTGCAAGCCCAGTGATTGGAAGGATTCGAGCGCCTTGCTCCATCCCTCTGAAAGCGCCTGCTGAAAGGGCGCAAAAGGCTCTGCCGCCGCAGTGTGTTCTTGTTTCATCATGTCTCCTGCTGCCTCACCTCTTCAGAACGGGATTTGAGTATGCTGTATTCGCAACCGCCTCACCAGCAAGACCTCCGATAACTTCCTGAAACAAAACCGTCTATGCACCTTGTCGTGATCGCGTGGCTCTACGTTGCCTTGATGATGGCAGTCGCCGAGGCGACCAACACCAACGGCACCGTGCTGGGCGCCGTCTTCACCTTTCTACTCTATGGGCTGGCGCCGGTGGCACTGGTGGTTTACCTGATGGCCACGCCCGCACGGCGCCGCGCTCTGAAGGCGCGTGAAGCGGCTGCGCGAGAGGCGGCGATCCGGGCGCATTCAGCCGCGCCAGATGCAGGCGGCGAAGCGGCCGCTGAACCGGTCCCGCCGGTGCGAGAAAAAGCGTAACGGGTTGTGGACGGTGCACCAGGCGTCGCTGCTGTCGTTTCCGTGCAGTAGGGTGACGCCGGCAGCAACCAGGCGCTGGCGGGCCAAGCCCGCCAAGTCTGCCATCCATTTGCCTGCAGCCATTGGAGTGCCTGTGCTGTCCGCCGCGACGAAACATTTACGCGCCTCGGGTGAAACTGCTTCAAATGCAGCACGAACCTCATCGCCCACTTCGAAGGCGTCGGGGCCGATGCACGGACCGAGCCATGCCATGACACTGCCCGCACCGCCGTCGGCTTGAAAAGTCTCCAGCGTGCGTTCGATCACACCGGCGGCAAGCCCGCGCCAACCGGCATGCGCCGCGGCGACTCGCCTGCCAGCCATGTCGGTGAACAGCACCGGCAGGCAATCGGCGACCATGATCGTGCAGGCGATGCCGCTTACATCGGTGGTGCAGGCGTCGGCAGCCGCGCCGTCCACGCTGGAGGCATCGAGCGCGAGCACTCCCGTTCCATGGACTTGCTGCAGGAACACCGGCCGTGCGCCGATCGCGTCGCGAAGGGCTTGCCGGTTGGATTGCACCGCGGACGGGTTGTCGCCCACGTGGTCGCCAAGGTTCAGGCCCTCGTAGTTCGCGGTCGATATCCCGCCTGCACGCGTCGTGCACAACGCCTTTACGCCGGGCGGCGCCGGCCATTGCGGGACGAGCCAGTCAGGATCGATCACGCTTCAGCGTCAGGGCATTGCGAAGGTTGGGCGCGCTGGAAGGCTTCGAGCTGCATGCACGCCTCGAAAGCTGCCATCGTGCGCGGCAAGCCCGAAAAGTCGCAATCAAAGCGCTGCCCGTTGAAAATCTGCGGCACCAGGCAGCAATCGGCCATCGTCGGCGTGTTGCCGTAGCAGTACTTGCCGGCGGGCAGCAACGCAAGCTGACGCTCGAACGCCAGCATGCCTTCGCGTACCCAGTGGCGATACCAGGCGTTCTTGGCGTCGTCGTCCAGCTTGAGTTCGCGCACCAGGTACTTCAGCACGCGAAGGTTGTTCAGCGGATGGATTTCGCAGGCAATCGACTCCGACAGCGCCCGCACGCGTGCCCGGCCCACCGGATCGTGCGGCAGCAGGGCCGGCTCGGGGTGGATTTCGTCCAGGTATTCGATGATGGCCATCGACTGCGTAAAGCGTTCGCCATCGTCTTCGAGAAGGGGCACCAGCATGTCCGGCGAGATGGCCGAAAAGGGCCCTGTCTTGTGCTCGCCGCGGGCGATATGCACCGGGATGTAGTCGTAGTCCAGTCCCTTGAGGTTCAGCGCAATGCGGACGCGGAACGAGGCGGAGGATCGGAAATAGTTGTGCAGCTTCATCATGGCGCAAGCATATCCCCGCCCGGCGCCCACAGCCCTGGCGCGGACAACGCGCCCTGCCCTCTGGCACACTGCCATCTTCGCTGAAAAGGACGTTTTTTCATGGCCTCCGAATACGTTTTCACCCCCTGCCCTGTCGTTTCGATCCCTGTCGTCGGCCAACCCGGCCGCTTTCCGGTGCACCGCATCTATTGCGTCGGCCGCAACTACGAGGAACACGCCAAGGAAATGGGGTTTACCGGCCGCGAGCCGCCCTTCTTCTTCATGAAGCCGGCCGACGCCGTGGTGGTAGTCGATGCCGAAACCACCGGCACTATGGCCTATCCGACGCTCACCAAGAACCTGCACCACGAGATCGAACTCGTTGCAGCGATCGGAACCGGCGGAAAGAACATCAAGGCCGCCGACGCGCACAAACACATCTTCGGCTATGCCGTGGGCCTGGACATGACCCGCCGTGATCTGCAGAACGACATGAAGAAGCAGGGTCGTCCGTGGGACATCGGCAAGAGCTTCGAGCAGAGCGCGCCCATCGGGCCGATCGTGCCCGTCGCGCAGGCCGGCGATGTCGAGAAGGCGGAGATTTCGGTGACCGTGGGCGGCGTCGACCGGCAGCGGAGCAACGTGAGCAAGCTGATCTGGAGCATCGGCGAAACCATCGAGCATCTGTCGGCCGCCTGGGAATTGCAACCCGGCGACCTGATCTTCACTGGCACGCCAGAAGGCGTTGCAGCGGTGGTCGCAGGAGACACGCTCGTCGGCGAAATCACCGGCCTGCCGTCGCTCACGGTCAAGGTCGTCTGAAACCGGCATGTTCCTGCGCGTCCCCATCAAGCACTGCAAGAACTGCGGCACGGCGGTGGTGTACCGCATTCCTGACGACGGCGACACCAAGGAGCGCGCCGTCTGTCCGGCCTGCAACACGATCCACTACGAAAACCCGCTGAACGTGGTGGGCACGATCCCCGTGTTGGGCGACCGCGTGCTGCTTTGCAAGCGCAACATCGAGCCGCGATGGGGCAAGTGGACGTTGCCGGCGGGCTTCATGGAGCTGAACGAAACGACTGAGCAAGGCGCAGCACGCGAAACCGACGAGGAAGCCGGTGCCGAATACGAGATGGAAGGCCTGTTCGCGGTGATGAGTGTCGTGCGGGTCGGGCAAGTGCACCTCTTCTACCGCGCGCGGCTCTTGAGCGACAGGTTCGATCCGGGTCACGAGACGATCGAGGCGAAGCTCTTCACCGAGGACGAGATTCCCTGGGACGAAATCGCCTTCCGCACGGTCAAGGAGGCACTCCAGTTCTATTTCGCGGACCGCCGCCGGGGCAGCTTCGACCGTGTTCACACGCTGGACATCGCATGAAGCGACTGAAGTTTTACGCCCTCGTCCTCGGCTTATTGGCAGCGGCCGTGGCGTGCGCGGAGCCTATCGGCGAAGTCGACACCGTCTTCAAGCTCATCGGCCCCGACCACAAGATCGTCGTCGAAGCCTACGACGACCCGAAGGTCAACGGCGTTACCTGCTATGTTTCTCGCGCCAAGACGGGCGGCGTGTCCGGCGCGCTCGGATTGGCAGAAGACAAGTCCGAGGCTTCGATCGCATGCAGGCAAGTCGGACCTGTGAGCGTTGTTCAGCCGCTGCCGAAGCGCGAAGAGGTCTATAGCGAGCGCCTGTCGGTCATGTTCAAGCGGTTGCGCGTCGTACGCATGGTCGACGCGAAGCGCAACACGCTCGTCTACCTGACCTATTCCGATCTCCTCATCGATGGCTCCCCGAAGAACAGTGTCACTGCTGTTCCGATCGACCGCGCGACGCCGATTCCGCAAAAATAACGCGAGCAGCCGCGCATGAACACGAGGGCACCAGGCAACGCTGTCCGCGAGTTGTTCGCAGCTCTCTGGCGCTACGCCGAGGGCGCACGACCGCAGTTGCTCACCGCGACGGTGCTTCTCACCTGTTCGCAGCTCTTGCGGCTCACCATGCCGTGGTTCGCAGCGCAGGCCATCAACGCGCTGCAGACCGGCGACATCGGCCGCGCGGGCCGCTGGATCGCCGCGTTGTCGGGGGTGTATGTCTTCTCATGGGCAATCCACGGGCCTGGACGCATCCTCGAGCGCAATGTCGGCCTGCGCGTGCGCGAAAAACTGGCCGACACGCTCTATGCGCGCATCGCCTCGGCGCCGCTGGTCTGGCACGACGCGCACCATTCGGGCGAATTGCAGCACCGGGTGCATCAAGCGAGCCGCGCGCTCTCGGATTTCGCGCAGAACCAGTTCATCTATCTCACCAACATCGTCAACTTCATCGGCCCACTGATTGCACTGACCCTGCTTTCGCGCAGCAGTGGCGCCATGGCCATCGTCGGCTATGTGGTGATCGCTGTCGTGATCGTTCGCTTCGACCGCTCGCTGATGCGGCTCGCGCGCGTCGAGAACGATGCCGACCGCCGCTACGTCGCGGCGCTGCTCGATTTTCTCGGCAATGCATCGACGGTCATCGGCTTGCGCCTGTCGGCCGCATCGCGATGGCTCCTGGGCCGGCGGATGGAAGCCATCTCCGAGCCAATGAAGCGCACCGTCGTGCTGAACGAAGGCAAGTGGTTCGCCGTCGACCTGATGGGGTTGGCGTTGACCTGGGGCCTCGTCGTGATCTACGTCTGGCAGTCGCGCGCGCCAGGCCAGACGGTGTTGCTCGGCGGCGTGTTCATGATTTATCAGTATGCGCAACAGGCGGCGAGCGTTGTGTCGTCGATGGCAGCGAACTTTCAGTTCTTCGCGCGGATGCACACCGACTACAGCAGCGCAGAGCCCATCTGGGAAGCGCCTTCGCGGGTTGCCGATCTTGCGGACGAACGCATCGACAGCGAAGCCAATTGGCAGACGATCGAGGTCAGCGGATTGGTGTGGAACTACCGTCCGCGCGGCATGCAAGCGGCCGGCGAGACGGCGCGCAGCGGCTTGCACGAAGTGTCCCTCGCGCTCCGGCGAGGCGAACGCATTGCCTTGGTCGGCCCGAGCGGCGGAGGCAAGAGCACCTTGCTGCGCGTGCTCGCGGGCCTCTATGCGCCACAGGCGGGCACGGTGTCCATCGACGGGCAACCGCAACCCTGGCCTCTATTGCGAACCTTCGCGACGCTGATTCCGCAGGAGACCGAAGTTTTCGAGGCCAGCGTGCGCGAGAACCTGAGCTTCGGCCAGAGCTTCGATGACGCCGATCTTCATGCTGCCATGCACGTCAGCACTTTCGACGACGTGTTGACGTCAACGCACGCGCATCTCGACACACCGCTCTCCGAGCGCGGCTTCAATCTGTCCGGTGGCCAGCGGCAGCGCCTGTCGCTCGCGCGGGGCGTGTTGGCGGCGCAAGGCAGTTCGCTGTTGCTGCTCGACGAACCGACCAGCGCCCTGGACGCAGCAACCGAGGCGCGTGTCCTCGAACGGATGGCCGGTGCGTTTCCCAATGCTTGCGTGATCGCTTCGATCCACCGCCTGAGCTTGCTGGACCGATTCGACACCGTCGTTCTGATGGAGGCCGGAAGGGTCGTCGATGCAGGGCCACGCGACGCGCTCCTGGCGCGCCAGCAAAGCCTTCGCAGCACCGCGGCACCGGCCGCAACCGCGCCGTGCTAAAAATGCTCCCTCGCCGTGAGGCCGAGGAATCCCTCGCCTAGAACTCGTTTCGAAGAAAAGCCATGCAAGTTCAGACCTACCTCCTTCGCCTTGCGATTTCATCGATCGCAGCGGCCTCCTTGGTCGCATGTACGACCACACCGATGTCCACGCCGCAAAGCCAGGCCCCCGCGCCTGGGTTCTACCCATTGCCGCCCGCCTCGGCACCCCGCGCCACACCGCCTGCGCCCAAGCCGCAGGCGATATTCATTCGGCCCGCTCCAGGGCGCACGCTTTCCACTTTCGACGGCGGGCAAAACAAGGGCATCGACATTGCGGGCAACTTGGGCGACCCGATCGTGGCGGCGGCCGATGGGCGCGTCGTGTATGTCGGCGGCGAACTGCGCGGCTACGGCAACATGGTGATCGTCAAGCACAACGAGACCTTTCTCACTGCCTACGCGCATGCCCAGACCATCCTCGTGAAGGAGAACGAGGTGGTGCGCCAAGGCCAGAAAATCGCCGAGATGGGAAACAGCGGCGCCGAACGCGTCAAGCTCCACTTCGAGATTCGCAAGCAAGGCGTCGCCGTGGATCCCGAGCCATACCTCAACGGCGACCTGCACTAGCGCAGGCTTGTCCATCGGGGCAGCCTTCGGCTAGCTTCCCCCCTGCAGGAGTTGCAAGGTGCCGCGGTCGGTGCTGCCGCCGAAGTATTTTTGAAGGCACGCGCGAAACACTGGAGTCGATGCATCCGCAGTGATCGAAAACAAGGTCATCGATGACCAGAACTTCTGGTCATCGGGCGCACCGAAAATCTCCGCGGCGCTGCGACCTTCCACCGCAAAGACCAACTCACTGCATGCCTTCAGCCGCGCACCGAGGACCGGATGCGCGAGGTACGCACGCGCTTCCTCGAGCGATGAAATGGCGTAGCGCTGCGCCATCGCACTTCGTCCCAGGCCAGCCAGTTGAGGGAATATGAACCACATCCAGTGGCTGCGCTTCTTGCCGGCGCGCAGTTCGTCCAGGACGTGGTCCATCACGTCCTTCTGGGCATCCGTGAAGCGCTTCAAATCGAAGGGATCGTTCATGAACGAGCTCCTCCTGTAGGTCGCATCTGTCCGCGTATGACGAAGTATGCCGCGTGCTTTTCAGGTTGTGGAAGGGTGAAATCCATAAGTAGATAAGGAGACCACCATGCACTGCGAAGCGATCCATTGTCCCGATTCGGAGACAGTGAGGTTTGCAATTTATCCGGACGGCTTCGATGGACCCCGCATCATGGCTCACGTATCCGATGAGGCACTTCTCGAAATTTTCGGCTCAGGCGAAGGCGAGGAAGACCTCGTCGAGACCTGCGACGCAAGCTTCGACGTGATCGAACCGCTGGCCCTGGCGCGCCACAGGGCAGCGCCTTCCCTGCCCGTCAAGTTGGAGATCGCTGATTTCCTGTCGTTCGTGTCGCATTCGGTCGCTGAGATACATTGCGTTTGAGTGTCTCGTTGCCGAAGCGCGCTGCTGCTGTCTCAACAGCGTGACGCGTACGGCGCCATTCCGGGTGAATGTTCAGCCCTCGTCTTACAAGCGGCGGCTTGCTGTCCTCCGATAAAGCGTGATTGCGCGGATCTGCGCCGGACAGAGTGCTATTGCGCTGTCTGGCGGTTGCCCGCAAGCGAAGGGGCCCTGAAGATGACTGAGTTTGCTGCGTCCGCCTGGCCCGTTGCGCCAGACACGAACATTGCCTATGCCGAGATAAGCGACTATCTCGGCTTGATGTTTCATAAGGGCGTCGCAACCGCAAGTTGCCCGTCGTGCCATACGGTCAACCGAGGGTGCGTTACCCGTTGCCGCGCGTGCGGAGAGGCAATGCCGACCGGGGTCGATGAGCAGATCGACACTTCCTCGTCGCGGCACGCCGCTCGCAAGGGCGAGTTGTTGAACTCGAACTATCGCCCGCTCCGCAATGTTCTCTTTCTTGTGCTGACGCCCGCGGTGCTGCTTTCTTCGATGTTCGTCGGTTGGGAAATGTCCCGCTCTGCGTCCAGAACGGTCCCCGAAGTTGCGCAGACGGCACGAGTGGCGCGAGCGCAGACCGTTGCGCCCAACCTGTCACCACCTCCTTCTACGCTGCAAGCGCCCAGGAAGTTGCAGGAAATCGCGTTGGTCACCCCGGAGAGGGACCGCAGCGAAGCCGATGCAGCGCCTCGGCCTCAAGAATCGACCGTCGAGGCTGAAGACGACGACGCGGGTGCACTCTCCCCTCGATCGTCGTCATCCGTGCCTCGCAAGGCTTCGAACGCCAGCCGCTCGCGCGCGGTGAGGGCGACGTCGGACCCGCTCGCCGCGTGCAGGGACCAAGTCTTCTTCGCTCGCGCCATTTGCATCAACACACGATGCGCGGAACCCGGCGCATCGCGTTTCGGGCAGTGCCGGCAGGCCCTCCGCCAGCGCAAGATCGACGAAGCACGGCGCAACCCGACATTGGTGGGGTGATGTGCGGACACTGCGATATCGCTGCCTCGCAGAAACCCGACACCTACTGCTGTCGTGACCCACTGAAGCGCAGCGCTTTCACGATCAGCGAAAAAGCCGGCGACGGTTGGCGCTTGCTGGGGTAGTACAGGTGGTAGCCGGCGAATTTCGGACACCAGTCCTGCAGCACCCGAACGAGTCTTCCGGATTCGATGTGCACCATCAACTCATCTTCCGGCAGCAGTGAAATTCCCAGCCCGGCCAGCGCCGCATCCACCTGCGGCGGCGCCGTGTTGAAGATGAGAGGACCATCCACTCGCACGTTGACCTTTCGCCCGCGCTTCTCGAAATCCCAAACGTACAGTCCACCCGATGTCGGCATCCGCTGATTGATGCATTGATGCGCTGTCAGTTCGGCCGGCGTCTTGGGTACGGGATGAACTGCAAAGTACTCCGGTGAAGCCACGACGGCCATTTGAAGCGGTGGGCCGATGGGAACGGCAATCATGTCTTTGTCGATGGTGTTCCCCATGCGAACACCAGCGTCGAACCGGTCTTCCACGATGTCCCGAAAACCGTAGTTCATGTCGAACTCGAGCTTGATGTCGGGATACTCGCGCAGCAGCGGCATGAGCTTCGGAAGCAGAACGGTTTGCAGAACGTGATCGCCGCAGGTGATGCGCACCGTGCCTGCAGGCTTGTCGCGCAACTCGGTCAATGCTTCGAGCTCTGCTTCGATCTCGTCGAATCGGTGGCCGATGGCCTTCATGAGCCGCTCGCCGGCCGGGGTGGGCGCGACGCTGCGCGTGGTGCGCGTCAACAAACGGATCTTCAAGCCTTCCTCCAACCCGCGGATCGCCTGGCTCAGCGCCGACTGCGTGACGCCGAGCGTGCCCGCTGCCTTGGTGAAGCTGCCCTGGCGGGCCACTGTCACGAAAGCAAGCAGGTCGTTGAGGTTGCGGCGAGGCATATCGCTGTCTCACAGGAGAACTGATTAGTGACGGTAATAAATGTATTAAGCATTCATTACCTAGTCAATCACGCCTCGGGTCGGCAAACTTCCCTCAAGCTGAATGCGAAGACATCGAACGAGGCAAGACATACCCGCCTCGGCACTCACACCACCTCCCAAGGACATCGACCATGAGAACCACAAAGTGCACCTCCGTCGGCGCAGAGCCGGTCGGCCCGGCGAGCGACCGACGCGAATTCCTGAAGATGGCCGCCTCCGGCGCGGCTGCTGTCGGCATGCTTTCGGCGACGGACCCTTCACTGGCGGCAGCACCACCAAAGAGCACAAGCCTGCCCAATGACGCCGACAACTTCTACACGAGCGACCAGGTCACGGTGCGCCAGATCGCCTTCAAGAACCAGTACCAGATGACCGTTGCCGGGAACCTCTTCGCTCCCAAGGCGCTGGACCGGAAGAAGCGCACGCCGGCAATCGTGGTCGGCCACCCCATGGGGGCGGTGAAGGAGCAAAGCGCAAACCTGTACGCCACCAAGATGGCCGAGCGCGGCTTCGTCACGTTGTCGCTCGATCTCCCCTTCTGGGGCGGCAGCGAAGGCCAGCCGCGCAATGCCGTTTCGCCGGACATGTATGCCGAGAGCTTCAGCGCCGCGGTCGACTTCCTCGGCAACCAAGCCTTCGTGGACAGAGAGCAGATCGGAGCCATCGGGGTTTGCGGCAGCGGCAGCTTTGTCGTCAGTGCGGCGAAGATCGATCCGCGCATGAAGGCCATCGCCACGGTGAGCATGTACGACATGGGCTCGGCCAACCGCAATGCGCTCAATCACTCGCAGACGCTGGAGCAGCGCAGACAGATCATTGCCGCGGCCGCGCAGCAACGCCAGGCGGAATTCGACGGGGGCGCCATTCAATACACAGGCGGCACGGTCCTCGAACTGACGGCGGATACAGATCCCATTCAGCGCGAGTTTTTCGATTTCTATCGAACGCCGCGCGGCCAGTTCACGCCACCGGGCGCATCGGCAAGAACCACCACGCGGCCTACGCTGACCAGCAACGTCAAGTTCATGAATTTCTATCCGTTCAACGACATTGAAACGATTTCGCCGCGGCCCATGCTGTTCATCACGGGCGACCATGCGCACTCCAGGGAGTTCAGCGAAGACGCCTACCAGCGCGCAGCCGAACCGAAGGAACTGCACATCGTTCCCGGTGCCGGTCACGTGGACCTCTACGACCGGGTGACCCTGATCCCATGGGACAAGCTGGGGGCGTTCTTCGGCAAGCACCTTGTCGCGGCGGTCGCCTGATGACGGCACAGTCCATCGCCGCATCCACAGGGAGCGGCCCTTTCGACCGCCATGGCAATGCCCCCGCTGCGCATTGGGGAGGCGTCTTCGCGATGGCGCTGTGCGTGTTTGCGCTGATCGCCTCCGAGTTCATGCCGGTGAGTCTGCTGACGCCGCTGGCGTCCAACCTCCAGGTCACCGAAGGCATGGCCGGACAGGGCATCGCAATCTCCGGCGCTTTCGCGGTACTCACAAGCCTGTGCATCCCAGCCATCGCAGTTCGAATCGATCGCAAGATGCTGCTGCTGGCGCTGACGGCGATGATGTGCCTCTCGGGGGCCATCGTCGCGCTCGCGCCGAACTATCAGGCATACATGGCCGGCCGGGTACTGATCGGCGTCGTCATCGGCGGCTTCTGGTCCATGTCGGCCGCCACCGCCATGCAGTTGGTACCGCCTGCCCAGGTGCCTCGCGCCCTGGCCATCTTCAATGGCGGCAATGCGCTGGCCACCGTTGTGGCAGCGCCACTGGGCAGCTATCTCGCTTCGATCGTCGGCTGGCGCGGCGCCTTCTTCTGCCTGGTGCCGCTCGCGATCGTTGCATTCATCTGGCAGTGGTTCAGTCTGCCGGCCATGCCCGCGCAGGCACGGACACAGCGCTCCAGCAACGCCTTGAGGCTACTCAAGCGCCCCGTGGTGGCGTTCGGAATGATGGCGGTGGGCATTTTCTTCATGGGCCAGTTCGCGCTTTTCACCTACCTTCGGCCCTTTCTCGAAACAGTGACGCGCGTCAATGCGTCGGCCTTGTCGCTCCTGCTGCTCGCAGTGGGCGTCGCAGGTTTCATCGGCACCACGGTCATCGGCCGATTTTTGAAGATGGGTTTCTACGGCACGCTCGCGGTCATCCCTGTTCTGATGGCCGCTATCGCGGCGGCGCTCATCGCCGCAGGCTCTTCGGTGGTCGCCACGGCAGTTCTGCTGGGTGCCTGGGGGCTCGTAGCAACGGCCGCGCCGGTGGGCTGGTGGACTTGGGTCGCACGAACGCTCCCGGGGGACCCCGAGGCCGGCGGAGGGCTGATGGTGGCGGTGGTCCAGTTCGCTATCGCGCTGGGCTCCACCGCCGGTGGGGTGCTGTTCGATAGCAGGGGGTATCAGAGCACCTTCGCTTTCAGTGCCGGACTGCTGGTGGTTGGCGCGCTCCTGGTTATGGTGACAGCGCGGACGAATCGGACGCCGCCTTCGTGAGCTGTCGATCTGTGGCTTGTGCGGCGGGTGGAGGCTCAGGGCACCGCACAGGAATTCAGTTCGGCAATGAAAAAGGACGTCCGGTGATGAAACCGGACGCCCTTGGACGTTTTGTGAAATCGATCCAAAGATGGGCTGTGCACCGCATGAATACTGGGCTTCGGCCAATTGGAAGAATCGGAATGGCTGGTTGCCCCTAATCGCATGACCGGCGGCAAGCCCCCGATTGACAAGCTCCGCGAGGGCAATGTCTCGCTGGTTAGGAGCGCGGCGGAAGGCGCATTGGACTACCCGTGAAGCTCGTCACCCCCAAGCTACGGGAGCGCGTCGTCGAGGCCCGTATCGGCCGACTGGCCACGCATCTTGCCGAGCCGGCACCGATCGACACCCGCCAACGCTGGCTTTGGATCAAGCCGCTTTTCAAGTCCTGC